>JABSQK010000238.1 GCA_013215875.1 Lentisphaeria bacterium | reverse complement strand
GGCTCAATAGGCATCATAATAGTGTCTATCATCTTAAAAATGGTGACATAAAAATTGTTCCAGATGGAACTGGGGTGTACGGTAATGAGGTAATACATGAAAGCATATGGAGTGGCGCATTAAAGTCAGCACTACGAGTTACTGAAAAATATGAAGATACAGGCCCTTGGGATGATTTTGAATGGGGGATGTTGAATGGTAAATTATCAGCACTTCGCTGGGTTCTAGGTGATGATTGGGATATGCTTGATACTTAAGTATGTCCTCTCTGAACATGGTATGCTTTGTCGTGTCGTTTGTAAAGATGGAACTTTTTTGAATACAGGAAGAAGTGACATTGAAAAATGAGGAATTAATGATGTTTTCACCTCATAATGTTACTTAATTTAGAATACTTGATCCATTTGATATTGCTCCAAGTCTTCTCTGCAATACAATGTTTGAGCACCTATTTTTACTCTTCTTATTGATCCTGATTTACAAATTCTCCATAACGTTACTTTTGATATATGAAGTAATTCACATGCTTCTAATGCATTTATAAAGTCCATAATGACTCCTGTTTTATTATTTTTATTATTTAATTTATTTTTTCTACATCTCTTTATTTTACAAAAAATTATCTTACATAGTGCCTCCTGATTCTATAAATTGATCATTCAGTTTTTCTCTCAGTTTTTCTAAGTCCTCTTGATCTAAAGAGTCAAAAATAGTCTCTATATTTTCACTTTTATTAATATGTTGACTATTATTATAATTAGGAAGCTTTTTAAATTGGAATTTGAGCTCGCTCTCTGATTGATGGTTCATATATGTCTGCGTGAGAATCCGTGAGGAATGGCCCATTATCCGTTGTATTATATTGGTGGGGATTCCATGACTGGCAGCATTGACACAAAACAAGTGACGCAAAGAGTGAAAATCTTTAATAGTAGCATTTTTCCTTGTATCACCATTATCAATTTGATTGCATATATTTAAGGAATTGAGTATTTTTTTGAATCTGTTGGATAAAGTAGAAGGATTATTTGAATATATTTTTTGTTGCAATTCAAAAACATATTCACTTTCATTTTTTTGAGATCCAAATATATCAATTAGGCAGTCATTTATGGGCAATTGTAGCATTTTGCCATTTTTAGATGTTATTAATTTTATCATTTTTGTCCCATCTAAGTCTAGACTTGACCAAGTAATTAAACATATATCGCCCAATCTTAATCCTGTGTTTATAGCAACATATATTAATGGATTCATTACTGGGTCATTGAAGTTAAGTATTTGTCTTATTTCATTATCAGAAAATGCTTCACGATCTACTTGGCACTTTTCTTTCTTTTCTATGTTGTCCATGGGATTTTTATGAAAACTATCCATGCAAAGTGTTTTCTTAAATACCCCTTTGAGCACAAAATGGAAATCGTTCAATGTCTTATTGGAGAGTAACTTGTTTGATAAATTATTATTTTTTTTGAATCTCCCATTTTGTTCTAAATACGAGAAATAGGCTTCAAGGTGAAAAGTCTCGATATTATCCATGAATTCAACTTTATTATACTTCACAGACATGAAGCTGATAAAATCATTCCAAATTCTTATGTGAGTGCTTATATTATTGCTATTCTTTCGTTTAGAAGCAAGATAGAGCGAAAGAGCGTCTGGTATAGATATCCTACAGGTGTCAGAGGGCAACAATATTTCTACTATATCATGTATCCTGCGGTTGTCGGTGTTCGCATCGAGAATGCTCAATGTTGGTAATATTTTTTGATTAATTAGTTCTTCAGCTTCCCCTCTATCTGATTTTTTCGTGCTCCTAACTACTTCTGTATGAGTTATAGGATCTGTAAACCTATAATACCAGTTTTTTGAGATTCTGTTATTGCCATGATTCTTCTTAAATAGCTTTATTTTCATTTTCATTCTCCATTTTATGTTCTTTTGCTTCTAAATAAGACGAAAAAATCATAAGTATATAAGATCTAAGAAAAAAAATATTAGTAGGTTGAAAGTAGGGTGAAACTTCGATGCGTTGCAGGGGGCTTCTCAATATTTCAGCAGATAACATACACCCTAAGATCCAGCTTAACAGCTGGATCTTAGGGTGGATATTGGTACCTGGGGCGGGACTTGAACCCGCACGTCCATAAGGACAACGGATTTTAAGTCCGTTGCGTCTGCCAGTTCCGCCACCCAGGCATTTTGAGGGTAAACTGAGCCAACACAATAGAGGAAAATTACTTATTGTCAACGAAGCATTTGTGGAAATGCCATCCTTGTATTCGAATCGCTACACATGTATAATAGTCGGCTAATCAAATTGAAAACTGAGGGATCAATGTTTGCTTTAGTTGTTATTTTTTTATTAATGCTTTTAACTTCTTTCTATCGGTACCGTATTCTCCGCGCAGAACAACGGATAGATGAAATTGAAAGACAACTTGAGTATGTGATTAAGAAAACAGGTGTGAACATGTTAGAATACCAAAGTTCCAAAGCTGTTTATTTAATGTGCAAAGGGGATGAGCTGGATGCGGCAAAGGAACTTATGCAAAAGTATCAGAAGAAGGATGCAAATTCTGAATCGAACCAGGCCCAGTAATGGAAGATCGTGGGCGAAATACACTAATTCTAATTGCTACCATGATTGTTCTATTCGTCCTGGTTAATTATGGGGCTGATATGGTGGCCTCTCTAAAAACCATAACATTTAAACAATTTATGAAAAACTGCTGGGTCGTGATCTCAGCCTGGATAATTTATAAAGGCATCTACTGCAAGGGCGAATTGTTGCAGTATCAGTCACTTAGAACTGACGATGATTTTGACGTGCCTCGGCACGCCTACACCCATCTTACAGCCCCAAATGACTGCTACTATTACACTTAGCCCTTTCGCTACGAGATTTATGAATTAACCAGGCTAGGTGGATATGGAATTTATTTTTTCATTCGCAGACAGTATAATGATTAGCCTGATTCATAGCTGTGATATCCTGTATACATTTAATTAAAACCAAATAATTGCCTTGCTCATTTGCTTAGATGGTTTAGGGTAATCGCCTGAATTAAATCACTAAATTTACTGAAATTTTTAATGGAGTCTTAAGATGATAAAACGACTGATGATTGGGGCACTGTTGTCCATTGTACTATGCATATCGGTGACTGCGACGGAAACTGAAAATATTGGGATTCGTGTATTACCGGCGCCGGGAAAAGTGAAAGTCGATGGTAAAATTGATGACTGGGATTTAAGCGGCGGAATTTTTGCCTGTAGTGATGCAGAAGTGCTTCGCGAGAAAGTTGGTACCTGGGTTCATCTTATGTATGACAAGGACAATCTTTATATCTTGTCCCGCTGGATTGATGAGACACCCAGGAACAATCCAGGATCTACCGCGGGTGATTTGGGCTTTCAAGGCGACTGTCTGCAAGTGCGCATCATTACAGACCGTTTGAAAAGTAAGGAACGCATTTCCCAGATCAGCGCCTGGTTCGGAAATAAAAATAAAAAGCACGTGATTGGAATCGATTTTAAGCGTTATGCCAAGCCCGCAAATGCTCAGGGCGGGTATAAGGATGCTCAGAAGCACGGTGCTAAACAAGCATTTGGATCTGTAGTAAAAGGCAAAAGTTACGTGCAGGAGATGGCCTTACCCTGGGCAATTTTGACCAAGGATAAACAATCCTTAAAAGCGGGTGACAGTTTTATCATTACCGTCGAGCCCAATTTTACAGCCGGGGTAAACGGCCGTATTACAATAAAAGATATTTTTAGGCCAGGTGTACCCATTGACCGGGTCTTTACCTTTATGGGCGATGGTTGCTGGGGTAAGGCAAAATTGTTAAGCAAAGGGAATGTTAAGCCGCAGGCCGTACGACTTTCAGATGCCCGTGAGTTTTCAGTAAAAATGGTCAAAGGCCAACCGGTGGTAGACTGGAAAGGGTTGGTTAAGAGCAATAAGCTTCAAGGGCATAAAGAAATCAACTACACGTTGCCAGTCGATGGCTTTGTATCCATGCATATTAAAAATTCTAGAGGTGAGGTCATTCGCCAGTTGCTGACCAACCATAAACGTGCAAAAGGTAAACAGACGACTCGCTGGGATGGGCTGACAACAAAGTTTTTATTTCAAGACAAGCGATTTGATAATTTGGGTGACCCCCTGCCTCCGGGAAAGTATAGCTGGAGTGGCATTTACCATACGGGTATTGGCATTGAATGGCGTGGATGGGCCAGCAATGGTGGTATAGTTCCCTGGGACTCGGCGGATGCCAAAGGTAACTGGGGTGGTGACCACGGTGTGCCATCTTCGGTTGTCGTTGACAAATCTAAAGTGTATTTGGGTTGGACCGGGGCAGAGGCTGGCAAGGGGCTCGTTGCCGTAGACCTGGACGGTAAAACACAATGGTTGCATAAACGTGGTGGTATCGGCGGAGCTCCCTATACTGCACTAGATAATGGTATAGTCTACTGTGTAAACGGTAAAACCATTTTTCGTTTGGATGTGGAGAAGGGGAATTATTCCGAATGGAAAGGCAGTGATGCATCAGATATCGATGTAACAAAACTCGGATTACCCGCTGGTATCACTGGACTCTCTGCTGGCAATGGCAAGGTCTATATATCCTATACAAAGCAGGGTTTAATTGCTGTGATTGATGGACGTACTGGCAAACTAATTAAGAAGCTTAAGCTTCGTTCACCCACTTATACCCTGCCAATGAAAGACACATTAATTTATGTGAGTTCGGGCAATTCTGTAATTGCTGTAAATCCAAAAACCGGCAGCAGTAAACCGTTCATTGCAAATATTTCCGGGCCAACTGGAATCGGCGTTGACAAGGCTGGCAAGATTTATGTGGGCTCCAACAGGGACCAGCAAGTGCATGTTTTTTCATCGACCGGTAAGAAATTGAAAAGCATTGGTAAAAGGGGAGGGCGCCCACGCTTGGGTCTTTTTGATGCATCCGGCATGTTGTACCCAGGCGGCATCGGGGTAGATGCTCAGGGCAAGCTTTGGGTTGCCGAAAAGGGTGACTTTCCAAAACGCTTTTCAGTATGGGATACTAAGATAGGAAAATTTGTTAAACAATTTTTTGGTCCAACCCATTATGGAGCGAGTGGCAGTGCAATCAGTGCCAGAGACCCAAACCTCATGGTAGGCGATGGTGTGGAATGGCAGCTCGATCCCAAAACCGGCCGGGCAAAATGTGTCGGTACAATTCGTACAGCTATTGCCTCTTTCGCACGTTTTTGCTATAGCCCCGAAGGCACGGAGTACATCATGCTTTACGCCCAGGCGGGTAGGCAAAAACAGGTCATGGTATATGAACGGCTAGGACCTGCCAATTATAAGTTGCGCGCAACAATTAAGGGTAACAAGTTTTGGTCAGACAAGAACGGCGACGAAAAAGTACAGGGCAATGAAACCTACTCTGCAAAAATAAAACTAGGTCTTGCTGGCTACTTTGGTTGGTCGGTAAGTATGAATTCCGACTTTACACTTTATCCCAATACACCCTCTGGTACCAGAGGCGGTGGTTACCAGATAAAGGTGGACAAATACACCAAATGCAACGCGCCTGTATGGAATGTAAATGGCATGAAAAAAATGCCACATCTGGCATCTGCTCTCTCGTCAGTTGATAATACAATCGTGGTGTCCTTAAATGGGGACAAATTCATGCAAGGTTACGAGACTGCGACGGGCAAACTCCTGTGGAGTTATCCCAATGCTTTCTATGGTGTACACGGGTCTCACAAAGCACCGCCGCCAATTACCGGAATGCTTCGTGGGGTATTCGGTTTTGTCGGTTCTGCAAAAGCAAAAGGCGTTGCCGGAAATATCTGGGCAGTGAATACAAATGTTGGTGAATGGCATATCATAAATGGTGAAGGCTATTATCTCTCACATCTCTTTCAGGGTAATCCTCTAAATGTGGTATTTCCCGATGAAGCTAAGCCGGGTATAAGAGTTGATGATATTCCACCGGGCCTCGGCGGTGAGGACTTTGGTGGCACAATGGTACAAGGACAAGATGGCAAGATCTATATACAAGCGGGTAAGACCGGCATATGGAATCTTGAATTGGTCGGTTTAGAAACGGTCAAACGTCTGGGCAGTGGCAGCATAACTATCACCAAAAGCGATTTCATAAAAGCGAAAGATTGGTTGAAACAATACCAGCAGAATAAAACTGGGGTAAAGAAATTGGATGCGAAAAAGTTGTCGGTTAAATTTACTGGTAATATCGCCAGTGACTTTAAAATGAAAGCAGTTTCCTTTGAGAAATTCCCTGCCTCCCAAGTAAAGATTGCTATTGCATGGGACAGTAAATTTCTTTATCTCGGCTATGATGTAAATGATGCTACACCCTGGCAAAACCGCGCAAAGACAGCAGACAACATGTATGCCAATGGCGATACAGTTGACTTCCAGTTGAGTACAGATTCTAAAGCTTCGGAACACAGCAATGCGATTCTCGGTGACCTGCGTTTGTCAATTGGTAGTTTCAAAGGCAAAGCCACCGCTGTTATATACCGCTCCAAAGCGACAGACAAAAAGAACAAAAAGCTCTTCCACTCTGGGGTATTCAAAAACTTTGTTATGGAGAGTGTGAAAGTTGTTAAAGGCGCCAGGATCAATGTTACAACACGGAATAAAGGCTACATCGTTGAAGCAGCTATACCGCTTAGTGAGCTGGGCTTTAGCCCCAAAAAAGACGTGACCTTACGTGCTGACTTTGGTGTTACTCATGGTGACAAAGGTGGTAATGATACCGCGCTGCGAAGTTATTGGAGCAACCAGGCAACGGGTATTGTCAATGATGAAGTTGAAGAATT
>JABSQK010000237.1 GCA_013215875.1 Lentisphaeria bacterium | reverse complement strand
TGATTATTTCCACCATAATAGCCACTTCCCTCCCAGCCCCATGCAAACTGTATTCCGCTATAAGGCCCGTTCGTACTTTGATGTGCGAATATCCCAGCATTAGATGGGTTACTCATGCGAATTACATTTTTATTAATCCATCTTCCATTATCAAGTTGAGTTGAATTCACTGTGTCATTCCCAAAATCTGTGTTTTCATCAGCCACACCACCAGATTGTTTATGCCAGGTTGGTTCAACAGGTGCATATGAAGAATGAATAGCGATCCATGCGCCAGCACCGTCTGCTTCAATCGATTTGGATTTGAGCTCAACCAATCGAATGATCAAGAGATTTTTTTTAAGAGTTAATTATCAACAATTGCGAAATAATTTAAGTAGCGAAAGCGATTTATTTATATTGAATACGGTGCAATATTTGGTGTGCAATAACTGTGGTCTAAGAGTCAAATTTAAGTGTTAATATGGACATGCATTAAATGTAAACGCTTAAATTCAGTGGATAAAGATTTTGAAGTTTAAGGATAACAGATAACTAAGGGTAAAAATTCAGTCCATAGCTAGTTCAAAAAGATGTGTTTATCAATATGACTTTTCTAAATAAAAGGGCTTTTTCGATTGGGCTTATTCGACGTAAAAATCATCAATTTGACCGTTACCAGTGTCCCTGACGCCATAAGATGTAATGTTTGACACATGTCTTTTGATTTCCTCAACGTACTCTACATGGCCATCGAGATAAAGAATGTTGCTTGAAAGATAACGCAAATCGATTCGACAATAATTGTTCTGATAACCAGGGGCATCCCAATCAATCGGACCATGATTCTCACTCCATTCGTTGTAGCCATAGGATGCGAACAAAACGCCCCAAGTATATCCTGTCTCTGTCAAAACAACAACACTATCAGCACCATCGCCTCCATTTACCTGACCTTCATTAGAGCGTAGTCCCTTGTTTCCACCACTACCTGCGTTAGTCCCTCTAATGTCACCACCATTTGCTCCACCATAAAATAACCATTGATTCATCTCGTAACTATTACGATTCCATTGAAGTTCTTCTGAATAATACCAGCCACCCCAGTTATCCGTCATCAAACTCCCACTCATATCTCCTACTGGAACAGATGGGCAACGAAACATTGCGTGTTCTCCGACAAGGTCGCCATCTTTCATCAGGAACCATGCGAAATTTATTTCAGGAGCACCGCCAAAGCCGGATGTCGAAGATTGGGTCATACCGTCAATTGCATATTCCGCGGCTGTATCCGCAACAGGTTGAGAATTACTACCATAGTAACCAACACTTGCCCACGAGCCTCCACGTTGGGCTGCAGGAACCCAGGTGCTATCAAAATCACCTGCATTCATTATTAGGCCTAGACCAATTTGTTTATTATTATTTGTACATAAAGTTGCTCGTGCTCGTGCTCTTGCTTGAACCAATGCGGGTAAAAGCATTGAGGCAAGGATGGCAATGATCGCAATCACAACAAGTAGCTCAATCAAAGTAAACTTTGCTTTCGTTAGCTTCTCTATCGGCATAATCTGCTGGTTTGTCGTTTCTGAAGAAACTCTTGATTCAATTATGGTAAATTTATTCTTTTTCATAAAGCAGTCCCATTTGGTTTTATGTTATTAGTCTACAATCTTATACTACCACAGTATCATTATATATAACTATAGGGAAAATCTGGGCCAGTTTCAAGAAAAAAGTATTGTTTTTTTTCAAAAAAGATTGTTTTTTAATTAATGTGGGCCTTATAGGCAGTAAATGAGGCTAGAAGCGATTCATTCATTCATTACATTTTATAATGTTTTTATAAATTAAATGTGACCTGGATTAAAGATGCTGGATCTTTATTAGTAATTCTTCACTATTTTTAAATAAAGATGATCTGTGAAGGGGGTCTTGAAAGTCGATTTAAGGATTAGTCGCTCAGTATGTTTCTGAATATGATTAACTGTTTAATAGTTTCCGAAGGTATCTAATTTACCTTTATTGGTACTTTGAGCACCACCTGCTGATGTTGGACAAAAGCGACTTATGTCCTCTATGTACTCAACATGGCCATCTAAAAATGCAAAGTTGGAACTTGCCCATGGCCAGTCTCGCCAGTTAGAGGCCATCTCATAATTCTTTCCATGAATTTCACTCCATTGATTCCAATTCCAACCGCCAAAGAGCCCTTGGCTTCTTCCATATTCGTGCAACATTGGAACGGTATCTGCAGAATCTCCTCCTACGAGCTGGCCTTCTTTTCCCCGTATGCCAGAATGAGAACCACCGGTACCTCTCACTCCTCCAGCCATTTTTCCTGACGTATTTACCCACTGGTTTAAAATATAACTATTCGCATTCTGAGGGTAAGATCTCCAATTGTACCTAAAGATGAAATCACTAGCTGTTTGCTCTGCGGTTGTTTCTGATATCCTATCCGCCGGGCATTGCATAATGGCAACTTCTTCAACCAGGTAGCCATCTTTCATGATGTACCAGGCATAATTTGATTCCTCTTGCCCGCTATTAACTCGCGTTGGAGCAACGTCGTATGCCCAACCTTCAATTTCCCATTCAACTATAATTTCAGCTTCGGTCATTGCCTGAAAATCATTACCATAATAACCGTTTGTGCCGAAGCCGCCTCCATGCATGCCTTGGGCAGCTGGTACATAGGTCGTATCAAAATCACCTGCATCCATTATCAAAGCCAACATGATTTGCTTTTGGTTTGCCATGCATATGACAGCTTTTGCTCGTTCCCTGGCTTTTGCCAATGCAGGTAAAAGCATCGCAGCCAATATGGCTATAATCGCAATGACTACGAGTAACTCAATCAAAGTGAACTTTGCTTTCGTTAGCTTCGCGTTCATGCTTCGCATAAACTGACAGCTTGTCGTTCCTGAAGAAACTCTTGGATCAATCAAAGTAAACTTTGCTTTCGTTAGCTTCGCGTTCATGCTTCGCATAAACTGCTGGATTGTCGTTCCTGAAGAAACTCTTGGATCAATCAATGTAAACCTGATCTTTTTCATTTTTACCCCCAAATGAGTCTATGTTTTATAATCGAAATTAACAATCATTATGTATAGTTTTAGCAATATACTGCAAATTCAGATTGGTTCAAATACTATTTAATGTATTTTTTTAAAAAGATTCAAACTTTGACAAGAAATATTTAGATGGATTCATCTGTTGGTGGCTGGTTCTTATTCAAAAGTATACGGGAATTTATTAATTTATCAGATTATTCGTTGTTTGACTTTTACTTCATTAATTCAGTTACTTTAGCCTCAATTGCCTTGGCCCAGATTTCGTAGCCTTTGGCATTGGGGTGGAGAGCATCAGGCATGATCGTTTTTGATAAGCTTCCGTCTTTTTCCAGGAACTTTTCACCAATGTCCATGAAATGAACTTTTTTATTATCTGCCAATTTACTAATTGCTGCATTGGCTTTTTTATTATGTTCGCGGGCCTTGCTGCTTGCTTTTACCCCGCGCGGTAAGATACCCAGGAGAAGCAGATGGGTATTGGGAACTTTCTTTTGCAAGCGCTTAACAATACCTTCCAGGGCTTGACCGACTTCGCCGGGCGTACTTGAACTGGTATTGTTAGTACCGATCATGATGACGATTAACTTTGGCTTAATGCCATCGAAGTTGCCATTTTCGATGCGCCATAAAACATGCTGTGTTTGATCACCATCAATACCAAAGTTCGCTGCCTTGTACTTTCCGTAATATGTCTTCCAAACAGCCGCACCCTTAGTGCTCCAGGCTTGCATTATAGAGTCACCGATAAAGACCAAATCTGTATCGCCTTTTTTTGCGATGGCGTTTAAAGCTTTGTGCTGTTCTGTCCATCCCTTTTGCCAATCCCGATTATCGGGTATTCGGCAATCGAATTTTGAGCCGTTTTCAGTTTCAGCGAAGCATTGGGCGATAAGTATAAGTGAAATTAGTATTTGTTTCATAGTTCTTCCTTTTTAGTATTATTTTATTCTACGCCGTTAAATTGGTTTTTAAAGTAGGTCGGGCTCTCCGAGCGCGTCCCTTATAAGTTTTGTTGATCACCTTGTGCATCCATGATCGCGTTCGAAGAACTCGACCTACTTTTTTGATTCTCTCTCCCAATAATAAGGCCAAACTTCATCAGTTTTCAGTAATTTCGCCTTATATGGATTCTGCTTGATATATAGTTTAATTTTTTCGTCCTCACTTGCACTTCTTGACCAATGATCAAACCATTCGGTTTGCCAAAAATCACCACTTTGACCGATCTCTTTTTGAATTTTTCTGGCTGTCCATTTCTTGAAATTTATTAACAATTTTTTCATAGGAGAATTAAATTTACAGAACAAATGTACATGATTAGGCATTATAACATAATTAATCATTTCCCATTTATTTTCTTTCTCTAGATATTCGATACCATTTGTTAAAATATCGGCTATCTCTGGTTTATGCAGGATTGCATTTCGTTCTGCATTATCCAAATAATGCTCCATATCTTTGAAAATTTGCCTTTGAATTTTGAAGTGATCTTTGTTTATAGAACTCTCGAGGGATGAAGATAAGTTCCTAATTCGATCAAGACCTTCCTGTGGAATCGCCCCTTTTATGTGAATAGTAATAAAGTAGATACCATCAACAATTTCCCAATGAGGAAGATGTCCACGCCAAAAAGATAATGTTTGATGTTCCCGTTCAGCCATTTTTATTCTTCTTTAGTAGCCGAGCATACCGATCGCGGTTCATGTCAATTTAGTTGATCAACTATGTGTTTATGATCGCGTTCGGAGAACCCGACGTTGAACGCCTTCGGCTCAGCATTTCATGCTGTCTTTGCCTTCGGCTGCTCTTTAAATACTTGTGTTTATGATCGCGTTCGGAGAACCCGACCTACTTAACCAACTATGTGCTGATGGCGTTCGGAGAATTCGATCTACTTTAGCGCGGATCGAATTCGGGTTTTTCTGCGGAGATCCGGCGTACAGAATAGCCATCTTCAAACACAGTAATAATTTTAAAAGCGGGTTGTTCCGGATAGTGCAGGGGACCGGATGTGCTGGTACTGGATATCAAACGAATGCCCTGCCAATCGATATCGATGTCCTGGTGATAATGGCCTGAAAAGACACAGCTGACTTTTTTCTCTTTGAAAAACTCGAGAAGTTCCAGACGGTTTGGCATATTCCAGTAGGACCCGTCTTCTTCCGGGTGATTGATAAACAGGGGCCAGTGCATAAAGACAAAACGAAATTTTGCATCATCCGCTTCGGGTGTGAAAGACTCTCTAAGGTAGGCCCATTCTTTTGCCTGTAACCCTTCAGTAAGTTTTTCAGCGTCGCCGCGTAATTCGGTGGCATTAAAGCCCATAAAAAAACAATCGTTTTGAAAAAAGGAAAAACGTTTAGGCGTTTCTTCAATAGACATATAGCGCTCTTCCTGGTCATGATTACCGGATACCCCATACCAGGGTATTTTGATGCGCTCTGTAGATGCCATAAAGACATCAATTTCTGATTCAGAAAATCCGCGGTTTACCTGATCTCCGCCAAAGATAAGGAATTCAAATTCTTTTTCATTAATGTAATCGACTGCGATATCCAAGCGACTTTTGTCTGAGCCTTCTCCTTCTAATCCATTGGGGCTATTCATGCCAATTTGGGGGTCGGTGAGAAAGGCGAAGGTAAACGGCTTCATCCTTGTAAATCCTTATTTTAATATCTTTAAACTGAGTACAATTGCTAAGATATTAATGCCAATAAGTAAAGAAACAAGCAGGGCATTTCTAAAACGTTTATTTTGCAATGATGCATCATCAGAGTTTAGATCGACCTGCACGGATAGACCCTTGACTGTTTCTGTTGCCAGACAATCGTTAAGCAATCGCCTGTGGCGATCATCTATAGACCGATAGTTTTCTTCCACACGGTCTCCTGATCTTATCTGATTCATTTAATGCCCTGAGTTAAAAGACCCTACTGCTAATGCTTCAAAAAGGACATATCAATGTGTTTTAATGAAAATAATCAAAAAATAATTAAAAATTAGGCTCAGTAGGCGCTCATGAATAGTCTGAAATGCTTGTTTAATTTAGTTTGGGTACCACTTGGGACGAATTCCGAAAATCATTTTATGTAAATTGGGATTTCATCTTGTCGCTTCGCTCTAACAACCGAGTTGTTCGCTTAATAGCTGTCTTAGAGAGGTGGGGGCGTTTGAGAATCACTCATCGTTGGGCAGACCCGCAATATACAGATCGTCTGTTGCGACGATCGTTTCACCGGGTGCGTATTCGTCCCCGGCATTCCAACCCGGATATTGTTCTTCCAGCATGGCCAATGTTTCCAGGGTATAATAGGGATGACCCGCAGGAGGGAATTTAAATATTTCCCGTTCTTTGGCTGTGAGCGTACCAATGAATTTACGGTATCTATCGTTGTTGCCCAGATTTACATAACTGCCCAGGCCTTCCCAATAATGATCTGCCCGGCCATAGAGTCGCGATACGGAATAGCGCTGCCCCTCGGTTCCTTTAAAGTCAGTTGCAGAATGCCAGAAGTGTGCACTAAATATGACCATCGTACCGGGCGGCACCACCAGGGATATTTTTTTGCTTACATCCCGTCCGTAAGGTTTAGGGACAACAAACATGGGTGCTTCATCTTCCGTTACACCATCTGGAAAATACCAGGTATGCATTTGCCCGAATTCTTGACCGCCTCGTGGAAGCTGAGAACAATTACCATTATCCACATGCACTTTAGACTTGCGTTCTTCATTGAGTGGATACTTTGCCCAGTTGTGCGCATAACGCAGATGGATATCTTTAGTACCCAGGATGCGTTGAGCAAAATCGATTAGATCCGGACAAACAGTCAGTTTATTAAATATGTCATGTTCATAGGGAAAGTCTTTCGAAACCTGGAAGTAGGGCTTTTCATCCTTGGGTTTGTCTTTATAAAATTCCCAGGGCGGATGCGATTCACGGATGGCCTCAGAAATCTGTGCCCGCAATTCCTCCGGGTAAAATTCCTCAACCACGACATAACCCTGTTCTTCAAAATGCGTAAGATGCTCATCACTTAAAATCATCAGGGAATCTAACAGAAAACTAAAACAAATAAAGGGCAGATGGAAATTATTACTATTTTTGCTGGGATCGCGCCTGCGAAGTCCCACTACTCATCCGCCAAGTTGTGGTTAATGAGTAGCTGTGGGCTCGAGGCTGTGTGGAAAACTCCTGGGAACGCTGAGCCATAAGTGCTTGGTGAACCACAGGTGAATGAGCATGTAAGCATCTTTAAGCTCCAGCTCGGCAATACACTCTCCACTTTCACAGCTATGCTCACCGGGTAGGCGCTTGTCCAGCTCACTGCACGCAGAAAAGCGAACTTGTGAGCCCAGACAGACACTCGTGCTGAGCCAGAGGCGTTCAACCTGTTGCGTCATTATAAGTTTCGCACTTGCTATCATTTGAAAACTACAGTATTTTGCAGAATGATTAAATATGAAATAAAAGCTTTTGTAATGTATCGGACATCTTTGTGGATTGTACTCTTATTCTCATCTTGCCTATTTGGGCAAGATTCTAAAGAAGCAGACCGAAAGCTTAAACTGACGGTACGAGAAACCATGGAATTTCTTAGGAATTCCCCTAAACATTGGAATAAAATAAAATATCATCGTTTAGACCTAGCCAATCCTGCTGCTAAGGCATTAATTTATGAATATCTAAAATCCACAGAATTTAGAAACTTCAAAGGCATATTGTCAGCAAAAATGTCTGTCGCAGAAATGGATGCGACTCATAGTAAACTAGTCATAATTATCACCGCAGGATTTTTAATCGGTACTATTGGAGACGAAAGGGATGTAAAAAGACTTGTGCAATTAATACCCAAAGGACAGTGGACTTATCTCGCTCATACAATTCGTCTTGCATTGGCAAGGCTGGGCGACAAGGGATTTTTGCAAGCATATAAAGAGTTGGAAAATATGTTAAATTCCATATTTCTCAATCAATTCGTCAAGATAGAAAGAGACGGAATCATTAAGGGAACGATTGGAACTTTGATCAAATCAAACTACCCGAATGTTAAAGAAGTTCTTCTTAAGTTGCCGAATCTTAGTCCAGAAAAAAAAGCATTAAGGGATAAAGATCTTGATGAACGCATCCGATCCCATAAATATTCAGTAAATCGTGACGAGAGGTATTTAGAGAGATTCAAGGATGAATCTAAGAGTCTGTATTATAGATTTTCACAATTGCATTATCTACGTGGTTCGAAGGCTGCTCCCATAATTTCTGATGTTCAAAAACTGATTTCAAAAGAAAATTTTGAAAAAGTAAAACATAAAGATTCTGCATTGCAGTATTCGCTTGTATTTTTCGCAGAAATGGGCGAAGTAGCCAAACCAGCGGCAAGGGTAATTCGCAGATATCTTGAACACAAAACACCTGTAATTCGAGCATGTGCAATTATCGCCTTGGGTCAAATTAAAGACGATTCGGAAGTGAGTAAAAAAGCCTTATTAAAAGTGATGAGAGACAAACACCCTATAATGCGACTATACGCGATCACTTCTTTAGGAGAGCTTGGTTCTAAATTAAATGAAGAAACCAAAGCTGCACTGTATGATATATTGGAAAATGATAAAATTACCAAAGTTGATAGCATTCATTACTTAGATCAAACATCTACTAGCGCTAATATTCCGCGTTTTCTTCCTCTAGTAATTCGTGATTCATACAAGAATAGAGCCCCACTTAAATGCGCAGTTGCATATACACTAAACAAATGCAATGAGGTATCAGTGAAAGCGATTATAACTGTATTGCAAGGTGACAATGATATGCTGAAATTTTATACCTTGGAAAATATTCCAGTAGGATGGGAGGGAAAAGAAAAGCTTACATCAGAACTAATAATAATGTTAAACCAAAAGAATAATGACCTCGCTGGCCTAGCAGCGCAGGCATTAATTAAGATAAATATTAAGAACAAAGATATTATAGATACCCTAGAAGGAGAATTGAATAAAGGCAATATTTGGAAGAAGATGAATGTTGTAAAAGCTTTGGGTCATCTAGGTAATGCTGGAACTATCGAAAAACTGAAGGCACTAAAAACTGATAATGAATTCCTTATTGAAGAAGTAGAAGCAGCATTGAAATTGCTTAAAGCAAAAAAATGAACTATTAACAATCAACTATTAACAATCAACTATAAACTACTATTTCAATTCTTTCATCATAGCCAGGCCAATCGCCACAGCTTCTTCTATTTCCTCGAAACTCATGGATTCTTTATAATGGGAGAGAACCAGAGTATCATAGTAGCCCTCTACAGTTATCTTCTCGTTGCCGACCAGTTGTTTCTGGACGTTGTCAGTTAGGAGTTTGCGCACGTCTTCTTCACATTCACCTTCCACGCGGTTATGCGTGCTGAAACCGTAGGTATCAAAAAGGATCATGCCTGGATCACCTAACATGCCATCGCGAATTTTATCCCGTGGCGAAATTTCAAACTCCGGAAGTTCCATTCCTGCAGATTGGAGGATGACCATAGTGACAGTGGCTTCAGAACCAGCGGAGTAAACCTGTCTGTCTCCCTCTCGGCGATATTTGGGATCCTCAATGACATTGTCATAGGAATTCATATCGCCAATTTCGACAATGAAGCCATCTATCTCACCGTATATTTTATAATCTCCCTGCGTTTCAATATCGCTTGCCGAGACCTCATCATATCGTGATAATCCGACAATAGTTTCTCGGAAGATTTTATAATGGGAATCCCAGTTATTGTTGAAATCGGTGAATTGCAAACCCAGTTTTTTTGCGAGTTTTTTATACCCATGTCTGCGTAGGTTTTTAGCAAAAATGTAAATAAGCATAGCAGCGCAAAGAAAGAGAAAAATCGTCATGGAAAATGGTGTAACACCTTTTAGCTCGGCAATCATTAGCGATGGGTCAATCATATATATCCAAATTATTGAATTAAAGTTTGTAAGTGATTCGTTTATTTCTTTAACGCAAAAACATCAACATTCTGTTACTATTCACGCTGATTAACTCTACCTTAAACACGTGGTCTTTGTTTTGGTCAAAAGCTCGCTGCTCTCACTGGGCGTCGTAGCCTCTGGCTCGATTTTACTACATAAAGAATTTCTCTTTTAGAAATAAATAATCACAGTCTTCATAAAAAAAATATTCGAGCCGGAGGCTGCGATGCCCAGTAAAAAAGAATGGATTTTCCATGGACGCCACCTTTTCCCACTCTCTAGATTCTCAACTGCCTCTTTGGTTTCGATCATTCACTCCGCAGGAACTTCACCCTTCTTATAACGGGTTCGCGAGCGAATGGTACTCTCGGCACCACTGGGGTTATCCGGTTCCATGTGTGCCATATGTTGGCGGGCCTCGT
>JABSQK010000236.1 GCA_013215875.1 Lentisphaeria bacterium | reverse complement strand
TACATGGGTTTATCCGAACTGAGCATGCATTTGTAGGAGCGCTTTACATGGATGGTCTTACTGACATTTACCACAGCTTTTTTATCGTATGTGGTCTCGGCAACGACTGTGTATTTCCCTTCATCCAGATCTGCCGGAATATTGGCTGATATTACTGCAAAGCCACTGCTGCCGGTTTTATCCTTACCAATGAGGATACGTTTACCCTTTTCAGGTTTTAGATAGAGTGAAACAGCGGCATTATTAATGGCTTCTTTCTTTTGGTCATTGCGTATCGAAACACGAAATGCCGCAGTTGTACCCGGAGCCAGCTCATTATTACAATAGAGCACCGCTTGCGTGGTGGCGGCATGGCCATTGAGCAAGCTTCGGTTGTCGGTAAATATGACCAGTGCACTAAATAGAAAAAGAGCCGCCGCAGAAAATAATACTTTGCGATTGAAGAAGAAGTTTAGTTTCGGTTCTATCTCAAATTCCGACTCCGTTTCGATACCGTCCATAACAGATGTAATAAAGCTTTCGTCGCTGCCTTCACCAGCCCGGGCATATTCCTGCAGCATGCCATCGATGGCGCGTTCCTCTATTGTATGATTATCTTCAGACATTTGTTGTTACCCCCTGTTCTACTTCGAGTGCTTGCGATAAGCGGTTATTTATGCAGAGCGCCAATTTTTGCCGGGCGCGTTGTAATCGTTTGCGGATTGTCGATTCCTGGACATCGAGTTGTTTTGCAGTTTCTGTTCCGGAAAGTTCTTTCAGGTAATATAAATCAACCGTTTCACCCATTTCATTTGGCAGTGTTTTCATGCAGTGGGCCAGGGCATTCATTATATCACCCGGCTCATTCGCCAGATTATCCCATTCATGGTGCTGCTCCTCCAGCAAATCCAATTCCGCTGGAGAGATTGCAAACTCTTTCTTCTTGCGACACCATTCCAGAAACTTAATCCGTACAATGCCGCGCATCCACGCACCAAAGTTTCTGGATGCATCAAAAGTGGATAGTTTATAAAATGCAGTAACGAAGGCATCTTGTACCAGATCCTCCGCCACTTCCCGGCTCGATACAAGGGCAAAAGCGTAACCCAATAAACGCCGATGATGCTCCTGTACCAAAATTTCAAATGCTTTTCGATCAATCGAATTATAACTCATCACTCACCTCACAGTATTTGTTCTCTACAGCTTATTGAACAAATCTTACTTAATGTGACACCTAAAATGAAAAAAAGTTAGATTATTTTTGAAAATAGTATTAGTGAGGGAGATTCGCAAAGTAGGTGACATGACATAATAGCTTATCTTGTAGATGTATTCCCGAGAAATAGCGGGGCAGGCGTGGTGCGGAGTTTTAAGATTCGCTTTAAGTTAGATTCGCTTTAAGTAGGAACCTGTCGCCGACAGGTTTAGTTTGGCCCGATTCGTTTTGAACTGTATTCTTCAAGCTATAAATATTATAAGTAAGCTA
The DNA here is from genome assembly GCA_013215875.1 of Lentisphaeria bacterium. GTDB lineage: Bacteria > Verrucomicrobiota > Lentisphaeria > JABSQK01 > JABSQK01 > JABSQK01. Next base: position 151 of record JABSQK010000236.1, on the reverse strand, counting down.
GCCCAGGTCGAAGGCCTAATGGCACTTCCTTAAGGAGTAATATATCCATTTCTGTGAATACAGAAAGTGTCACCTTTGACTCTCATTTTCTCTCGTGGCTTGATCATAAATGGAAACTTTTGAACTCGCCTTTTCTGGCACCGAGGTTCGC
>JABSQK010000235.1 GCA_013215875.1 Lentisphaeria bacterium | reverse complement strand
GCAAGCATGAAGACAAAGTCTATGTGAAATGATTCTTATGAGAAGAAAACTTAATTTACAGGAAAGATGTGCTATTGTAGAGGGAACTTATGAACAGAAGAAACTTAAACTGCCGCGAAGCGGCTTACTTGAACAAGCGCCCCCAGCCCTCATTCTTCGGCCTGAGGCGGGACGTAATGATAGATATAAGGATACTCAATGTTTAAATGCGACCAACTGATTTACCTCCAGATGCAGAAGACAGGATGCTCACATATTGCATTTTTGCTCTCCAAGCTTTTTGATGGTCAGATAATCGGAAAACATACCCCTGCACCTCAAGAAGATATTGAATCAAATACATATATTATTTCATCAATTCGCAATCCCTGGGATTGGTATCTTTCTCTTTGGACATTTGGTGTTCAAGGCGGAGGAAGCTTCATGAAAAATCTCACAGAGAGGAAGCCTCTTGACGCTCTTAAGTCTGCTATCCGAAATCCAAAGAAAAATGGTATGGCCATGTTTCGTGAGTTTACAAAAGACGTCTCTTCGTTGAATAAAGTCTATGATAAAAGCGATAGTGTAGAATCATTTCGCACGTGGCTCAAGATGGTACACCATCCCGATAATAGGCGTTCTTCTGGGCATTACGAAAAAACCGCAATTATTGATTTTGCTGGTTACATGACTTTCAGGTATCTTCGTCTTTGCTGCCAAAATGTTCGCCAGCTAAACGATCCTAAACTGATCGCAAATTTTTCAGATCTTTCTGAATTTGAAAACGCTAACTGCTATGTAAGTTTCTTCATTCGGCAAGAATCGCTGGAAGACGGTATATGTGAGACCGTCGAGAAATTCCGGGCGCTCACAGAAGAGGAAAAAGAATTCATCTATGGTGCAGGTAAAACCAATACATCCCACAGGCCCTTGTCGATTTCGGACTATTATGACAAAGAAACCGTTGAACTCATCGGGAGTCGTGAACGATTATTGATCGAGAAATTTGATTACCCCCCACCATTATAGCTGGTCAAGTTGCCCGACTCGACAGGAATTCCGCAGCGCTAGATCCTTGCTAATTTCCAATCTAAAATTCTATTTTTCTAGCAGAACCAGACTGTATTCCCATTTCTGATGACTCGCAAACTAAAATCATTTGAATCGCTATAGATCTGATTGGACTCTATACTAATGCCGTTTATAATAAGGAAGCATAAAACAAGGATATGTAATGGCTGATTCACCAATAATTGAACTAACAGCGGCTTGGGTAGAAAAGATTCATACGGCTGCACCGGCAACCCCAGTTGTCAAACCAGAAAGCCCACGGCGCATACTGATGTTTTCTGAATGTGTTGGGTATGTTCACTGGGTGATTCCCCATACCAGCGCGGTGATTAAGACTCTGGCTGAGAAATCCGCTGCATTTGAAGTGGTGGAGACTGATAATGCTGAAGATTTCAATGCAGAGAATCTGAAAAACTATGATGCGGTACTTTTAAATAATACCTGTTCTATCGGCGGTGAAGATGGCAAACGTGAAATGTTCTCAGACTTCGTAGAAGATGAAGCCCTGGCACTTGAACTGAAGAACAATGTAATGGACTTCGTCCGAAATGGTGGCGGATATATTGCCATCCATGGCGGTGGTTTGGCATACTTGTTCTGTCCTGAGTGGGAAGCTATGCAGGGAGCGACATTTGATTTTCATCCACCGCAACAGGAAGTACGGCTTAAGATTGTTGAGCCGGATCATCCCCTGCTGCGGGCTTTTGAAGG
>JABSQK010000234.1 GCA_013215875.1 Lentisphaeria bacterium | reverse complement strand
TAGTGATCACGACCTATTCAAAACGGCGCTTACAAACAGCCAAGGAAGTTCGCTGCACGGCAGTCCGATCCTAGCAACTGAAACTGTGGCGTTAATTGAAGACAAGTTTTCCGAAATTCATCTAAAGGTAAATGTATCAGAAAAGCGCCTTGTGGTCATTAGCGATCGTTGGGCAGTAAGTTGGACTGCCAGTATTGATGGAAACGAAGTACCCATAATTCCTCTTTACGGAAAAAGTTTAATGGGAGTGATCGTTGATAAACAACAGGGTTCATTAATCCTCAGTTATAAATCGAAGTCTCTGTATTATGGAATGCTGGCATCTATACCAGGATTCATCATTCTCTTGCTGTTTATATACCTGGCTGTGAAAGCAGAAAAAAATGAAGAAGTCAAAGTAAATACTGCCGATCCGAATTATAGTAATGACAGTATAAATAACTTAGATAACGAAAGATAAGATTATGAATGAGCAAACATTAATTAGTTTAGTTGCCACCCCGATAGGCAATCTGGAAGATATGACCTTCCGTGCAGTACGAATACTTAAAGAAGTCGATCTTATCGCCGCAGAAGATACGCGCCACGCTAAGAAGTTGCTAAATCACTACGAGATAAAGACGCCCTTAACAAGTTACCATATGCACAATGAAAAAGGTAAAACGGACTCACTTCTCGATCGCGTGGAAGGTGGGCTGCATCTTGCTATGCTGAGTGATGCGGGAACACCTTGCATCTCAGATCCGGGTTACCTTATGGTGCGCGATGCAATTGCTCGTGGAATAAAAATCGAGCTAATTCCTGGTGCATCCGCTCTCACCTACGCGGCGGCTGTGTGCGGGTTTCCAATTACAGATTTTCACTTCCATGGTTTTCTTCCTCAAAAATCCGGTAAACGAAAGCGCGTTCTAGAAAGCATTAAGGACCATCCTTCAACCTATTTCTTTTTTGAGTCACCCTACAAAATGAATCGCCTGTTAAATGAAGTAAAAGAGGTTCTTGGCGAAGATACACAAATGTTTCTTTTACGAGAAGCGACAAAATTACACGAAGAACACATCCATGGAAGCGCGGGGGAATTGCAGGAAATGTATGCTGAAAAGAAATGGAAAGGTGAATTTACCGTGGCTGTTCGAATAGAAGATAAATCGAAAGAAAAATAAGGGTATGGGATTCAGAACTCGATCATGGGTACATCGACATCACGAAAACTTGGCTTAAATGGCTTAACAAATACATCCTCGAAATCGAAATGATTGTCAAAGTCACTACGATTATCATCTGCACTGGCACTCAGTAAACGCTCTTCCACCATAAAGAAAATTATTTCACCAAAATCGTTTGTCTGGTAAATACCCCACTCATGAAGTAAATGAAGTGCCATGGGGCCTAATTCACCTTGGATGTACTCAGCTAAGAGAGAACACAGCTCGGGTGCCTGAACATCGCGAACTTTTGAATTTTCCCGCTGGCAGATTTTCGTGTGAGCAAAATTTACCCCATCATAAATAAAGCGATACGCATCTTTGGTATAGAGCGGATTCTTTTGGAGTATTCGATCGATACACTGGTTTATATAGAGTTCTGTTGCCATACTAAAAAGCTAACACATGAGCGACGGTGTTCAAGCTATCGAGACGACTCAATAGCCG
>JABSQK010000233.1 GCA_013215875.1 Lentisphaeria bacterium | reverse complement strand
TTTCGCTGTTTACACAGAACGTTGCCATTTTTGTCTATGATTACCGCAGCATTATAAATCGTTTCGCCATCTTTTTCCGTTAAACCGGAACAGACATAAACAGAATTTTCTTTGGCGGCCTGCATCAGTGCCTGGCAAACAGATCCATCGGGAATTTCTTCGGCTTCTGTCAGGCTTGTTGGATGCGTCCAGCCAAGATCCATACATTCTGGAAGTAGTACAACTTGTGCCCCATTTCCTGAAGCTTCGTTTATGAGTTCTACCGCATGCTGAATATTCGACTGCTTATCGCCACCTTTCACCAGCATTTGTACCATGGCTAATTTAAATTCTTTTGCTTTCATTTATTTCCATTGACTCAGGGGTTTAATCTTTGGTAATTTGGGGGTCTTATCAAAATTGATTAGAATACCAAACTCCTGTGTCTTTATATTCGAGATAGTATACCACAGGTGAATGGACTGGTCAATTGCATAAATAGGCTCTGTTAACCTCTTGGCAATTCAGAAGGGAATTACTTGACTCTTGCGCGAGCTCTACGATAGTTATTTTTCAACGATATGGCTGATGGGATAACTTTTATAAAGCAAAGGAAGACTAATGGAAACAAATTATTTACCGCCTATACCACTGAGTGATAGCAATTTAAAAATTACTGCAATTGAAACATCGATCCCATTGGATTTATTTCCAGGATTGCTTTTATGTCGAATTCATACAGACCAGGGAATCATTGGTTGCGGTGAAAGTTATTATATTCCCCAGGCCATTGAAGCTGTGATTCATGATTACTTCACCCATCGTTTACTGGGAGCAGATGCCCTGGCTATCGAATCGCATTGGCGCTTTCTTTATGAACGTTGTGCCAATATTGGTGTGCGTGGTGCTGAGCTGAAAGCGCTCTCGGCCATCGACCTGGCACTATGGGATATTCTTGGACAGGTTTGTAATCAACCGATTTATCGTTTACTTGGCGGACCCGTACGTGAGAAGATAAAGGTCTATAACAGCTGTGGCAATCCGAATTATGGGCCAAGCACAACACGTGCACATGGCTGGCCGGGAATGGGAACTATTGGTGAACCGGGGCCGCTTGGAGATTCATGGAAACTCTTTCATGAGCCGGCAGCCCTGGCAAAAGAATTAGTCGAGTTGGGATACAGTGCAATAAAAACCTGGCCATTTGATACTGCTGCAATAATGGATGGGCCAAGTAATATTTCCTGGAAAGATATTGATGAAGCGATAAAGCCATTGCAGGAAATGCGCGATGCTGTGGGATACGATCTAGAAATACTGGTGGATGGACATGCACATTTTCATTTGCCTGCTGGATTGCGAATTGCTGAAGGCCTGCGCGAAATAAAACCGCTCTGGCTCGAAGATATAATTAAGATGGATAATATTAATACGCTGGCAGATTTCAGACGACAAAGCAGGATGCCCATAAGTGTGAGCGAAATGCTGCTCACCCGTCCAGATTACGCAGAGGTGCTTGAGAAGCAAGCGGCAGATTTTGTCATGATCGATCCGACATGGGTTGGTGGCATTTCTGAGACCAAACGGATAGGCGATCTGGCACAGACCTATAACATACCTGTTTCCATGCATGATTGCACTGGCCCATTAACCTTGTTTGCAGGTATTCAGGTTGGAGCAGCATTACCCAATGCTTTTTACCAGGAAACGGTACGGGCACAAATCCAAACGGTTTATAAGGATTTGATTGATGAGGTGCCTGAAATTAAACAGGGGCACATCGATTTACCAACACGACCAGGCATGGGTGTGGCATTGAATCCGGATCTGTTTAAGAAAGGTCGCGAAGGCTACCGTATCAGCAAGTTGAAATAGGAAGTAATTATGCGCGTTGGAATTATTTCTATTATTCACGAGTCGAATACCTTTCTTGTGACCCCCACCGATTATAGCATGTTTAGCAGAATGATGCTACGTGGCGATGAAATGCGGGACTATTTCATGAGATCAAATGATGAGGTAAAAGGCTTTCTTGATGTGCTCGATGAAAACAGTATCGATGCCATACCTATTTATTATGCGTCGACAACACCCTCCGGGCGCATTACCAAAGACTGTTGCGATAAGCTCATGGACGATATCATGGAAGGCCTAAAAGCAGCGGGTGACCTTGATGGTCTTTTGCTTGCACCGCATGGTGCAAACTCGGGAGAGGGGATCTACCATGATTTCGATGGTATCTGGCTTCAGGCTGTGCGTGACTATGCATGTGATATTCCCATCATGGTGACAATCGATCCGCATGCAAACCTTTCACAGGAAATGATTGGTGCTTGCACTGCGATGGTGGCCTATCGGACAAATCCGCATCTGGACCAATATCCTGTGGGACGTGAAGCGGCAGATTTATTAGTGCGAACTTTAAATGGCGAAATTAATCCGGTACAAGCGGCTGTTTATCCACCGATAGCAATCAATATCGAGCGTCAGAATACGGACGAAGAACCCTGCTTATCTCTCTATGCTCTGGCGAATAAAATCCGTGCTGAAGAGGGTGTATTATCCAACTCAGTTGTATTGGGATTTCCGTATACGGACACTGCTGAAATGGGCTCTGCATTTATTGTGGTGACTGATAATGACCCGGAACTCGCGGCAGCTAAAGCAAACGAACTCGAAGAGTATTTGATTTCAAATCGATCGGATTTCAAAGCAATATTCAATGAGGTGGATGATGTTATTGCCAGTGTGGCTGCTAAGACCGGGCCGGTTTGCCTTTTGGATATGGGTGACAATGTTGGTGGAGGTTCGGCGGCTGATAGCACGATTCTTGCCAGAGCACTGCACAAAGAAAAAATAAAATCTTATGTGTGTATTTATGATCAGTCATCAGTCGAGCAAGCAGTAGAGGCTGGCATTGGTTCAGTGATAAATTTAAGTATAGGCGCCAAGACAGATGAGTTGCATGGGACTCCGCTTGATCTGGAAGTGACTGTGCGCAGTATTCACGATGGCCATTTTAAAGAGGCCGAAGTTCGTCATGGTGGGCGAAGTGAATATGATATGGGGCAAATGGTCATTGTTGATTGCGACACCGGGCTGACGATTGCGCTTAGCAGTCGTCGTGTCGTACCTTTTAGTTATGGGATGATGACCTCGTGCGGTTTAGAGGCAAGCGATTTTCAGGTCGTTGTTGC
>JABSQK010000232.1 GCA_013215875.1 Lentisphaeria bacterium | reverse complement strand
TGGGGTTACACAGAAATCGCCCCAAAAATGCTCTCCCTCTTTTCCATGTTTCTCACGACCATCTGCATCTTCCTCATCGTCCGAAAATCATCGATAAGCAGCTTTTGCACGATCCTGCTTATCTGGCCATTTCTGTCTGTGACTATTCACAACCAGGCAAACGAAGCAAATATCGAAGTATTTCTACTGCCTTTTTTATTCTTTTACTGGTATCTACTCAGTGCATATAAGGAGACCGGCAAGGCACAGCTATGGTATGCAGCTGTGGGGATATTGAGTCTGTCGTTTCTTTTGAAACAAGTCACTCTGCCGTTTGCCCTCCTGGCATTTACGTTTATGCCGCTTAAGGATCTCAAAAATGCCAAGTTAATGCTGATTCGCTGCCTGGGTTTTGCCGGCACCGTCCTGGCCATTCATCTTATTGTTTATGCCTCTACAGTTGGGCTTGAGGCGCTTTTCAATCAATTCACACAAGTCATGGGGCATGGTTCAAAAGCCAAAAGCCTTGGCTCAGGGGAGCAGGTTTCGCTGCCAATACGATTTTTAAAAACGCTGTTTATGTTTCCGTTTCATGATGGGCTGATTCGCATCTTTCCGGTAACAGCGTTGGCATTAACAGCGACAGTGTTAACTGCACTAAAGGAGAAATGGAAAAGCCTGCCCTTGATTGCCTGCTGGCTTATGGCAATTATCGCGGTGATTCTACCTGGTTCAGACAGCCATCATTACTATATCATCTTTATTTTTCCATTGCTTCTCAGTTTCTGTGCACTGGTAAATCTGGGGCAGTATAAAATCATCTTTTTAATTGTTACTGGCGTATCGCTACTATTTCAAACAGCATTCTTTTTTCATAAAAATGACATTGTTTCCGGTAACCGCTGGTATGTCATTTGTTTAATCGTCCTCGCTGTTGTGGCATTGATTCTGCCACTTATCATTATGAAAAAGAAGATTGATTGCTCTTGTCACGGGCTCATTACCCCGTTTCTCTGTCTGGTCTTTTTAGGCCTGCATACGTCCTATTATTATTTGTCTAAAAACAAAATTCAAATTAGCTGGCAAAAGTATGGTGACTGGTTTTATGGCAATCGTTATGTTGGTGAGCAGCTCAAAATAATGGGTATTCATGATAAAAAAATCTACGTGAACGGGTCCAATGCGGGGATTTACTTCTATTCGAATAATTTGCCGGCGATTCCCTACCATGCCAGCTATACACTTGGACTGGGTTATGTCACCGAAGAAAAGTTTCTGGATTTGCTCAATCAAAACAAACCAGAGTATATTATCTTACCTGCTCCAACGACGAATGTGAAAGGCTTTGTGCAATGGACTGACGCACATTATGATCTCTATAATATTGTGCCTGGAACACGCAATAAAAACGTCGAAGGTATTAAAATTCTGCGCCTTAAGACTAAATAGAATCTTAGCTATTTTATTGATTCAGGCTCCTAAAAGAATATATTAATAGTTTACTAGGAAGCTGTTAAGGAAAAGACATATGATCATAGTCTGTAATAAGCTGTGCACAGATGAAGATATCGACTTCATCCAAAAAAAGGCAGTCGAATATGGCTACGAACCACGCCTTATTCGGGGAGTCGAACGGACCATTATTGCCTGTATAGGCGATGAAATTGAACACCCGAACTTGATGTCCCTGGTCAGCCTCAAATGTATCGACAGTGTCATGCCGATACAGAAGCGCTACAAACTCGCCAGCCGGGAATTTCACGCCACGGATAGTGAATATGAATTTTCCGGGGCAAAATTAGGGAATAAGCATTTCCTAACTATAGCTGGCCCTTGTTCTGTAGAATCCATTGAGCAGATGCACGCCGTATCTAAAGACCTTGTTGCAGCCGGTATTAAAGTCATGCGCGGTGGCGTATACAAACCGCGCACATCGCCCTATGATTTCCAGGGCATGGGTGATGAGGGGCTTGAAATACTCCAGGAAATGAAAAATACCTACGGATTTGCAATAGCTACTGAAGTACTGGGTGAGGAACAAATTGAGAAAGCCGCGAAAGTAGCGGACATCTTACAAATAGGCGCACGAAATTGTCAAAATTACCATTTACTCAAGAAAGTTTCCCATGCAGGAAGAGCTGTACTGTTAAAGCGCGGTATGGCGACTACGGTGGAAGAATGGTTACTTGCCGCAGAATACCTGCTGGTGAATGGCTGCGAAGAGGTCATCCTCTGTGAGCGCGGTATTCGTACGTATGAAAAAACCACCCGTTTTACCTTGGACGTTGCTGCAATCGCAGCTGCAAAAAAAGAAACACACCTTCCTGTAATAGTCGACCCAAGCCATCCTGCCGGACAACTCGACTTTGTCATGCCGCTGGCAAAAGCAGGTATTGCAGCCGGTGCCGACGGGATGATTATCGAGACACATCCAAAGCCATCAGAAGCATGCAGCGATGCTGCCCAGCAAATACCATCAAATGAGTTTAAAGATTTTCTAAAGGACTTGCAACCATTAATAGAACTGATGGTCAAAGAGTAGATGTCATTAAAAATTAGTTGTTTTGGCTGTAGTCAAAAGCTTGATTTGAGCGAGATGAAACCATTTTCGCGAATTAAGTGTCCTGTCTGCAGTGTGGAAATTATTGTTCCCAAGCCATTTGGCAATATTCTCCTGGAAGAGGATCTTGGCAGTGGTACGCTTGCGCATGTCTATCGCTCAATGGATGTGACCCTCGATAGAGAAGTGGCTCTTAAGGTCGTAAACGATGATATCGACAAAGAGATGAGCGATAAATTTATCTCAGAAGCCCGCAAAGCATCAAACTTGAATCACCCGAATGTTATTCCTATTTATTCGTGTGGCGAAATGGATGAACACGATTTTATTACGATGCAGTATATGGATGGGGGCACGCTTAAACGTAAACTGAGTAAAGGGGTGCCGGACAAAAAGGACGCGCTGCGCTGGATGCTTGAAACAGCCAAGGGCCTTGAAACAGCTTATATAGCGGACGTTTTTCATTACAATATTACACCCGCTACAATATTTTTAGATAGTGATGGCAACATCAAAATAGGGGATTTTGGACTTTCCAGGATTGCTCATATCAGCGAGCCTTTACTGGATGGGGATGATCTGCATGAGCTCATCACCTTAGAACTCTCACATTACATTTCTCCTGAGAAACTCTCCAGCGGCGAGCAGGAAATCACCGGTGATATTTATTCATTGGGTGCCAGCTTTTATCATTTGTTAACAGGATTTCCAGCATTTGGTGCAGATACTGCATTGGAAAATTGCAAAGAACGTTATACTGGCCCACCAAAACCACCGAAAAAGATCAGCAAACAAATTAGCATCGAAATTAGTGATTTAATTATGCGCATGTTGAATGTTTATCCAAGCGAGAGACCGCAGAGCTACACGGAGGTAATTGAAATCCTTGAACGTGCTCCATTGTTAACAAAGGGGCAATCAAAAACGATCGTTTCAAATCAAAAGCCGATTTCAATTAAGCGAAAGGAAAAAAAGGTTTTAGTTGTTAGTCAGGATATAATCAATCGCGAAGTAGAGATGAAAAGTGTTGGTTTCCTCTGGTATGTTATTCCCATTCTTGTTATTTCAGTACTTCTCTTACTTGGTGTTGCACATGTGCTAAATCTGAGCTGGTATGAAAACCATATCCTGCCAGTTTTTCAAAATTTCTTTGCCCAGCTTCCAACTCTATCCACATTTGTAACGACCCTATTATAGGGTTGCTGAACGATGGCTATTTAATCTCCTTATGTTCAGGCGCTTTCATTTTACCCATTTTTACCGGTTGAATGAGCATATCCCCTTTTGTTTCAATTAGACGTTGAGGGTTTTTGGCAGGAACCTTTGCCGGTTCAGGAGTAACAGGAACTATTAGCCTGCAAATGGGTCTGTTTTCAGGTGCTTGGACATCTTCGGATACAGGCGGAGTTTCTGCTGACAACTGATTTTTGGTACAACCGATGAATAAAAATATCGGTGAGAGTATGGTGGTGAAGATTGCTGCGATTCTCATGAGCTTTACATGTTTTTCAGTTTTTACACTGCAGTCACTGGTCATCATTGTACCATCTTCCCGCTCAAAGTAACGAATACAGGGTGTCTCTTTCTGCGTCTCCATGAAGCTGAGAATTTCATCTTCAGTCATTGCTGAGAGGTGATAGACATTCTTTCTGCACACAGAGCAATGTCTGCTGTTGCCATCGCCTCGCATCTTGTCCCAGTCTTCTGTACAATTATTTTTTACTGAAATTTGATTAATATCGCTCGTCATCGTATTCTCCTTTTTCCCTTTAACGGAGAACAGGGGTCATTCTTAGACACTAATAAAAATAAAAGATATTTTCGCTGCGTTATTTTTTTTGAATGCGATAGTGTTCATCGAGCGTTTCTTTTAATATTTTGCAGACTTTTCTGGCTCCTTCATTGCTCAAGTGTTTATCCGAATACGATTCAGGATTCTGATTGATATCTGCATAGTTATCACTGTTCATATCCAATACGATATCTGTTTCCCTTAATAGTTTATCAGCCTGCTTTTTGTAGCGTTGCCAATAACCAGCATCTATTTGCATCTGAAGTAGTTCATGATATATCGGGTAATAAAAAGCGATAATTTGTACCTTCTTCTTGCGACAGTTTTTTAAGAACTCATCTAATTCTTCCATGGCCTTTTCATTGATAATGATTTTCTTGGGGCCTCTAGACAAGGAGCGCTTAACAATTTTTTTAAAATTGACATTTTTCTTTTTCAGATTAAAATCATTGAAGCCATTTGTACTGGCATGAAATCCATCCACCTTTTTCTTTTTTATGGAAATGCGCGGCATATAGGTATAGCGGGCTGCCAAAGACTTTGATAAAGATGATGGAAATAAAGCTGATTTCCAATATTCCATTTCACCGAGCTGCTGCCCCTTTACTCCCCGATTTTTAGTCATAAAGGGATTCATACAAATAATGATGAACTTTAAGTTTCCGCGCTCGAGAACGAGGTCGGCGGCACGGCGTACTTCAGTAATATTCGCGCCACTCATAGAGCAATTATAAATATTATATCCTGGAATATCAGCCGGATTCAGATTGTTCGAAAAGCTGGGGCCAACAATTAACGCATCGAAATTTTCAGGAATATATTTATGAGCGAGCAGAAACTTGCTATTTTTTTCCTTATGCCATATTCGCCTTTCTGTATGGCTGCGAAATATTCCATAGTCATCATATGTTACACTCAAGACAAGTAGAAGAGCGAATATTGAGCCTGCGATTGCTAATACCCGTATGATGAAACCAACAGGACTGTAAGTTTTAGACATTATTTTTTTAAAAATCATAATATAAAAACTCCGCTTTATTTGATGAAACCATACCATGGATAGCACCAATGACTAAGGCCACAAAAAACAGCATATAAATTATATTGTAGCCCAGTGTCAAGCGGTTCGATTTTACTAAACCCTTTGGTACATCGAGTGTATATGAGAATTTCTCCTTAACGAATTCAAAAACATTGGGCATAAAAAATGATATGATGATTGCAAAGTAAAGAACCTCGGGAGCCTTCCTGAATTTGGTGAGTTCAACAGAATTTATATCGACCAGACTCGTTAGTATCATCATTGTTGTTTCAAGGTCCGGACTACGGAAAAATACCCAGGCCAGCATTACTGCCAGAAATGTTAGAGCCTGATAAAAAATCAGCAGGCTCGTCGATGCAAATTTTCCCGACGGGTTGATATTCAATTTTGACCAAGCGTGATTGATCATTAAATACAAGCCGTGTAATCCGCCCCAAATGACAAATGTCCATCCTGCCCCATGCCACAAGCCACCGAGCAGCATGGTAATCATCAGGTTTTGATAACGCATGTATGTACCCTTACGGTTTCCACCCAGGGGAATGTAGAGATAGTCTCGTAAAAAAGTGGACAATGTAATATGCCATCGGCGCCAGAATTCGATAATACTTTTAGATTTATAGGGAGATAAAAAGTTTATTGGTAGATCGATGCCAAAGCATTTTGCGATTCCCAATGCCATATCCGAATAGCCTGAGAAATCGAAATAGAGTTGAAATGTGTAGGCTAATATGCCAATCCATGCGAGATAAAATCCTGGCGTCCCTCCGGCTGCAATGTTGCCATATAATTCAGTAACAAAAATTGACAGAGCATCCGCAATCACGACTTTCTTAAATAGCCCCAATATAAATGTGCAGATCCCTACGGAAAAATTAGCAGCAAAATTTTCCGGTTCCTTATCGGAATTAAATTGCGGCATCATTTGTTTATGATGCACAATCGGGCCTGCAATTAACTGCGGGAAGAATGTTACAAACAGCATATAACGGGGGAAGTCATGCTCCTTTACGATGCCCTTGTAGGCATCAAAAATAAATGCCAATTGCTGAAATGTAAAAAAGGAGATACCTAATGGCAGGGCCAGCTTTTTTAAGTAATCAATCGCTGCATGATCCATCCCGAGATTGCTCATAAAAAATGCCGAATATTTAAAATAGCAAAGCAAGCCCAGGTTAAATAAGATGGCAGCGACAAGCAAGAGTTTTTTTTGTTTCTCTGCTTTCATCATAAACCGGCTGATCCCGTAGTTTACCAGGATGGAAGTAATTATGATAAAGAGATATTTGGGATTCCACCACCCATAATAAAACAATGAGGCTAAGACAATCCAGCAGATTGCCAACTGCTGATTTTCGAATCGCTTGATGATGCGATACACCAGCAGTGTAAGCGGAAAAAATAAGAGTATAAACTCAAAGGAACTGAAAAGCATATTAGGGTTTGATCATTTAGTTAATTTTCAAAAAGCTACCATCTCAGGTTTACATTACCATGTATATCATAACTTATTGTTGAGGTGGTTCGGGGATGGGAATGGCGGCTAACAATGTTTTGGTGTAGTCGTGTTCGGCATTTTCATAAATATCATCGGCATCTTTTAATTAGACAATTTCTCCTTCATGCATCACGGCGATTCGGTCGGCTATATGGCGAACAACTGCCAGATCATGGGAAATGAAGATCATCGACAAATTCATCTCCGCCTGCAAATCTTTCAGTAAATTGATGACATCGGCCTGAACGGAGACATCCAGGGCGCTTACCGGTTCATCACAATAGAGAATCTTCGGGTTCAAGGCAAGTGCCCGGGCAATGCCTACGCGCTGGCGCTGGCCGCCGGAAAATTCGTGGGGAAAACGCACCCGCCAATCCGGATTGAACTTTACTTTTTCCAACAATTCCACCACGCGCTTGTCCGCATCTTTACGATTCATTATCCGATAGTTGATTAAGGGTTCGGCAACAATTTGTGCAACTGTCATACGCGGATTGAGACTGGCAAACGGATCTTGAAAAATCATTTGGCAATCTTTACGATAAGCACGAAGTTGTTTTTTATCGTTGAACTCTATTTTTGTGCCATTGATAATTACTGAGCTCTCATTCGACATTGGCGCGATACCCAAACAGGCACGAATAAATGTCGACTTGCCAGAACCGCTCTGGCCTACCAATCCCAATACTTCGCCTTCATGCAAATCTAATGATACATTTTTTACAGCCTCCACCTTTTCGCCTTTGCTGAAAAATCCCTTGTCCTGAAAGGTCACGGATATGTTCTCAGTACGAACGACGATCGTATCACTAATCGTTCGTTTGGAGATTTCTTTTTGTTCATCGCTATTTTCGATACTGTTTAATCGAGCCTGTTTGCGATCGATACGTGGAACAGCAGCTAACAACGCCTTTGTATAGTCATGCTGCGGATTGTTAAATATTTCCTGTACAGTATTGAGTTCGACAATCTCGCCATCAAACATAACTGCTACACGGTCGCAGGTATTTGCCACAACGCCCAGATCATGAGTGATCAATATGAGCGACATATTATTCTTTATCTGCAGGTCTTTGATGAGTTTGAGTACCTGCTCCTGGGTGATCACATCGAGCGCGGTTGTTGGTTCATCGGCAATCAGTATATCGGGTTGGCAGGAAATTGCCGAGGCAATCATTGCCCTCTGGCGCATGCCCCCTGAAAACTCGTGCGGATGTTGTTGTACTCGTGATTGGGGATTTGGAATACCCACACTATCGAGTAAACTGATTGCTTCCTTTAAGGCATCTTTATAGGAGAGTCCTTTGTGAAGCATCAGTGATTCAGCGACTTGCAAACCAATTTTCAGATAGGGATTCAGACTGGTCATTGGATCCTGAAAAATCATCGCTATCTGATTACCTCTCAAGGCCCGCAGATCTCCCTTGCTTAACTCAAGAATGTTTTTTTCCTGGTAATTTATTTCACCTTCTAGATCTACATGCCGTTCATTGAATAAGCGCATTAGGGATAAAGCAACAGTGCTTTTGCCACAACCACTCTCGCCGACAATGCCAAATGATTCACCACGTTTTATATCGAAGGAAATTTTATTGACTGCATTTACTTTGCCCATATCGCTGTGATAGGTGACACTTAAATCCTTAATATTTAAAACCGTGTCGTTCATGATACGGACCTTTTTGGGTCAAAGCAATCGCGCAAGCCATCACCAAAACAGTTTAAACCGAAGAGTGTGATGACCATGGCCAGCGATGGAAAGATAAGGATCCAGCTTTGTTGGCCATTGGTGCCCAATGCATCGATCCCATTTTTAATCAGAGCACCCCATGAATCAAGTGTTTCTTTATTGTATTGTACTTGCAGGCCGATGAAGGCCAAAAAGCTTTCTTCCATGATGACAATGGGCACTGTGAGCGTGGTATAAACCGAGACCGCGCCCAGAGTATGGGGAATTAAGTGGCGGAATATGATTGTAATATTGCTGGCACCACTGATGCGGGCTGCCTCTACAAATTCCATATTTTTCAGTGACAAGACCTGGCCGCGGACAATGCGCGCCATTGTGAGCCATTGCACCGCGCCGAGGGCAATGAACAGCATGATAATATCATTACCAAAACAGACCATCAGCAAAATGACCAGAAAGATAAAAGGCAGGGCATAAAGTACATCCACCACACCCATCATAAAACGGTCTGTTTTCCCGCCGAGGTATCCGGCGACCGCACCGTAAACGAGTCCGATGATTAAACTGACAAACGTAGCAATTACCCCTACAAGTAAAGAAACCCGCCCGCCATAAAATACCCGGACCATTAAATCACGGCCCTGGAGATCCGTACCAAACCAGTGCTTTAATACTTCAGTTTTTCCATCGCAGTTCACCTGTTTTACTTTTGACCCCAAAACAGAAAATGCCTGTAAGTCTTTGCCTCCTTCTTTTATGGATTGCACGATGCCCTTGTCGAGAGCGATAAGAATAATTTTATCCTTCGCCATTTTAATCTGTTCAAATTCGAGCACTCGTTTCTTTTCGAAGAATAATCCGGCAGGCGCTTTTTCACCTTTCTTGAAACTGATTTTTGGAAGCCCGCGGTTTTCATCAATTACGTGCATGACACCCTCCAGAGTGGCAAAGTCGATGCTCTCATAAAAGTTTGAGCCGCCTTTGATTGAAGAGATTTTTTTGCGTTTCATAACGATTCGCCATTTAATTGTTTCCGTTTCAGAGACGGTAAATTTTATTTTTTTTGCGTTTGTTACAACGGGGCTGCTCATTGCTTCCGCACCAATCTTGAAGCGGTTTTCACTCAGTACATTGGGGTGTGTTACTCCGGGCCCTTGAGCACCAATCCATGTATAAGGCTCATTGGGTGATTGATGGGTTATCTCCGGAACGACGAGTACGGATACCACCATAATAACTAAAAAAAACAGGCCAAGCATGGCCAGCTTGTTTTGCATTAAGCGCCGCAGCGCCAGCTGTCCGGGTGAAAGCGGCTTTTGCAAGTCATCAATTTGTTTGTCTTCCATTCTCATCAGTCATCCACCCTTGGGTCCAAGATTGCATAACTGGCATCGCAGATAAGGTTGAAGACGACAATCATCGCGCCATAAACAATGGTTGTACCCATGACCAGAGTGTAATCGCGGTTTTGAGCACTCTTAACAAATTCTTCACCAAGACCCGGGATGGAGAAAATATGTTCAATCACCATTGAACCAGTTAATACCGCTGCCACGGCAGGACCAAGAAAACTCACACAGGGTAAAATGCCACCGCGTAATGCATGGCGAATTATAATCGTGCGTTCAGATAAACCTTTTGAGCGGGCAGTTTTTATAAAATCTTCACTGAGAATATCCAACATGCCTGCTCTCATCAATCGTGCGAAACGAGATGCAAAAGGAAGAGCCAGGGTGAAGGATGGAAGAATAAAACACTGCCAGCTATCAACTCCGTCTAGTGGCAGCAGGTCGTATTTCATGGAGAAGGCAATTTGCAGGAGCGGCCCAAAAACAAATGTTGGTAGACTGATTCCCAAAACGGTTGCGCTCATGGCACTATAATCCAGCAGGGTATTGGCTCTTAAAGCAGAAATAATACCGGCAGAAATTCCTATCCACAGGGCGATGATCATCGAGATAATGCCCAGTTTTATGCTTACGGGTAAATGCGTTGCGATAATTTGATTAACAGTTTTGTCCTGGTTTTTCATGGAGGGGCCGAAATCAAGACGAATCACATTGCCAAGCATAATGAGGTATTGAATACCCATTGGCTTATCCATGTGAAAGTATTTATTGAGATTTTCGATGGTCTCTTTATCGAGCTCTTTATCGTCACTGAAGGGGTCGCCGGGTGTATTGCGAACCATAAAAAATGTCATTGTGATGATAATGAAAAGGACGAGTGGGATATAAATCAGCTTCCGGAGAATTTTTAAAAGCAATTTATTCCTCTAACCAGATATATTTCATATTATGAAGACCACGGATATTTTCATGCCAGCCAAGAACAGACTCGCTCAAAAGCCCTTGATTTACGTAACGATAAATTGGTAGAATTGGGGCTTCATCCAAAAGGATTTTTTCCATTTCCTGAAATAGTACATTTCGTTTTGCGGAATCTGCTTCGCTATTAGTCTGTAGAAGAAGCGTGTCATATTTTTTATTCGACCACCCAGTGCGGTTGTTTCCGTCACCGCTTCTGAATATATTTAAAAATGTGGACGGGTCGCCATAGTCACCAATCCAGCCGGCCCGGCTCATTTGAAAGTTTAATTTATTTGTATCATCGAGGTAGACTTTCCATTCCCGATTTATTGGGCTTACTTTGATACCTAAATTGCGCTCCCATTGTTTAACAATTACTTCGGCAACTTTTTTATGGGATTCACTGGTGTTGTACAATAAATCCACCTCCGGAAAGCCCTTACCTTTTGGGTAACCTGCCTTAGCAAGAAGTGCAGCAGCCTTGTCAGGATCATATGCCAGGCCAGGCACTTCCTTGTAGCCGGCAACGGACGGACAGAAATTAGTCACGGGCTTTTGTCCGGCCCGTAAGATATTTTTGCAAATATCCACTTTATTCGTTGCCATCGTAATGGCCTGGCGAACACGTTTGTCGGCAAAGGGATTTTTCTTTCCCTTATATGTACCTTTTACCATAAAGCGGTAAAAATACGTGCCCAAATAAGGCATCACATAGTAGTCTGGATTTTTTTGTACTTCATCTATTTGAGATAAAGGTATAGATGGCATCCAGTGGATTTCACCCTTTAAAAATTTGTTATAGGCAGTTTTTTGATTCTCTATAGGATAGGCATGTACTTCATCGAGCTTCACAAAATCCCTGTCCCAGTAATTCGGGTTTCTTACCATTTTTATAATACTGCGTGCATTCCATACAGTCAATTTAAACGGGCCGTTGCCAATATGTTTGCCAGGGGCAGTCCAGGATTTACCATTTATAGCTATTAGGTCTACTCGTACCGGGTGATAGACAGGGAAGGCGCAGAGGTCTAAAAAGTAGGCTGTACGGTTTTTGAGTTTTACTTCGAGTGTGAAGTCATCTTTAACTTTTATGCCCACAGCGCCAAAATTGGCGGCCTTGCCTTTGTAAAATTCTTCTGCACCATCGATGACATATAAAAGGTTTACGTATTTGCAGCCTGTTGCCGGTGTGAGCGCACGCTTCCAGCTCTTATAAAAATCATGAGCAGTGACAGCGATGCCATCGCTCCAGCGAGCATTTTTTCTTAGAGCAAATGTGTAGGTTTTACCATCTTTAGATATTTTCCAGCTTTTAGCAACACCGGGACGTGGTGTGAGATCCCGTGGATCATAAGTTGTAAGACCTTCATTTAAGGCATCCGATAAACGGCCTTCCAGTACGCCGGTCATCAAGTGTGGGTCGAGAGTTTGTGGCTCGGAGCCATTATTAAATTTTAATATCTGTTTGGTTTTTCGCCAATTATTAGTCTCCGGTTGGAGCTTTTTTTTCCAATCCGGCAATTGTGCAAACAACATCGATGTACACAAAAATACTGTTAAAATAAATTGTTTCATAAAACGTCCTCCTGGGATGAATATTAACCGAAAATTAATTAAAAGTCAATGAAATTACCAATATAGGAGCTCAAAGAGAGCTACTTGTAGATTAAATATTTTTTGCGAGCGGTACGAAATTTTACTTGCTGAGCTGCCCAGTGGCCCAGAATTTTTTCAAATGTAACCCCTTCCATAATCATTTTACGCACAGATGTTGTGCCCATGGCGCGGTCAAATGCTTTGAAGCGATCTTTTTCCCAGAGGAAATCATTTGGGTAATTTGCACTAAAATACATCATCATGGCAAGTTCAGTAGTTGCGGGTCTGAATACGAGGGGGTTTGAGACATCGAAGAGAAAGCCATTTACCTGCTTCCCTTTAAATATTCCTTTTGGCGAGACAAAACTTATGGGCTTAAAACTCACTCCTGGAAGTTTTAAATTGTTAAGATCTGTGGCAGAATTTGCGGCATTCATCCATGGAGCCCCGAGCATTTGAAAGGGGTATTTTGTCCAAATGCCAATGTGCAATTGCCCGCTGAGGCCAATCGTACCCGTGGCGGGAAAACAATAGGCCGCATGTAAATTTGGAATATTCGGCGACGGGCCCACCCAGGGTGCGGCAGTTTTTTCCATTCGCATGCCTCGTTTCCAACCCTGCATCGGTACAACGATCAGGCGGCATTGTCTATTGTACTCGTAATAAAAGTAGCGGGCCATCTCTCCCACAGTCATACCATATACCCGGGGGATTGGCACATTGGTTAATAAGGATTTTGTTTTTGGTTCACATATTGGTCCGTCTATCACAGTGCCGCCAAAGGGGCAGGGGCGATCAAGAACCATGACATCCACACCGTATTTACCACAGGCAATCAGCGAGCGTTCAAGTGTCCAGATATAGGTATAGGCCCGGCTGCCGACATCCTGTATGTCATATATCAACAGGTCCACATCTGCGAGATCTTCTTTCAAGGGCATAAAGCCGCGCTTGCCATAGAGGGAAATAATTTGCAAGCCTGTTTTAGGATCCTTGTCATTGGCGACTTTTGCGCCGGCCTTAATCTTTCCTCGAATACCGTGCTCAGGCGAAAACAGTTTTACCAGATTGAAATCAGGATGCAGGGTCAAGAGATCAACATTTGCCCGTTTTAAGCGATCCACACCCGTGTGATTTGTCAAGAGTGCAATGCGTTTTCCACGCACATGTTCAGCGCGAAATTTTTTGTATTCCGGATGGTTTGATAGTAGTAGTTCCAGGCCGATCTTAAAATCAGCGGCAGATAAAAAAAGTGAAAATAATAAAAAAAACGTAAGTCGAATCATACAGCCTCCTGAGCTCACTATGATTTGCGTAAATAAGATTCATAGCTGAAGTGATTCTTTTCATTAAAATAGGCACTGCTGATCAAGTCATATCGGTATAAATGTCTAAACAAGAATAATATGGCATTAAATGCCTGGTTTTGAGATAAGCTAACGAACTGTGGCTTATAGGCGATTTTATTTTTAGATGCAAGCTTGTCTTATGAAATTGGCCAAAAGGCCTGCACTTTCCTGATCTACCCCCCCCTTTATTATAAGCGAATTTGTACGAGCTTATAATTTAGTGCATTCAAGCTATTCACCCTAAAAACGTTAACATATATTGCATTTTAGAAAAATATCATCTATACTTTTGGAGATCTACGTCATGACGCAGATCTCCAAAAGTCGGACATATACGTCACAGGTTTGAGCCTAAGTGGGAAAAATGCATGATACAAAAATGTATTAAAAAATCGCAATTGACGCATAACAGGGTAGGAATTTCCCGTTTTACGTCATGGCGCATAATAAATTCGTTGGGCTAGTAATGAAATTAATTGAAACAATGAAGAACTTGGCTTCCCAGTTATTCAGTTTGCCAGAGGACCAATTTATAGATTGGAAAAGAGATCCTGAGCTGGAATATTTAGTTGATTTAGACAAAAATATTTGCTGTGGAGTATGTCTTGGAGGCAGTTCTTTAGCAATAGAATCTCTTGGCCGCCCCTCGGGTGCATTGGCGGGTTTATATTGTTATCCAACAGATGGATTAAGTTTTTTCGTTGAGGAACATGTTGTTGAGACCATCACCATAAATTTTACTACAACCGACGATTTGCCCAGAAATGAGGCATTTGATGGAAAAATAATAGTATCAGATCAAGAATTTAAATTTGGGTCAGAAACGAGTGATTTAGAGATTATCAAAATACTCGGAGAACCAGACAAATACTACAATGATACTGAAGGGATGGGGATAGTTTACTTTAGGGGTAATACGGACATGCATTTTAAGTTCGATTTCGAAAAGACGCTTTTGTATATAGCTCTCAATCAAATTGGTGATGACACTAATGAAGAGGATGATAATAGCCCAACAAGCGCATCCAGCCAACCTCCTTCGGCGGTAGGCTGATGCTAGGACGTTCTGATAGTGTAATGAGAAATGAATAATCAAATAGTATTCATAGATTCCTTTAAGAAAGAATGGCCGATTGCGGTGGCATTTGTTTGGTGCTTCGTGCTCAATGCTCATGGCTTTGCTGCATCGACCCCAATCACCACATACAGCACAGGTTATAAATCTGTCATGAGTATCTTTACGGTTTTAATATTAGGTAGTATCGTTCTTTGTAAGACAAAGGGATCGATGCAGATATGGGCATTTGCGATTTTTAGTTCCATAATGGGATTTGAGATGATTCTCATGTGGGGGTGGCTCCCATAAACAACAGAAATCATAACAATAAAGGATTGAAATGACTCTTGTGGTCATCATCAATCCTCTAGTTCGAGAAGCCGGATGTGTCTTATAAGGGGATTGCTTCTAGCCGGATGGGCTAAGTGAGATTTTTTCTATAACCACTTCTTCATATTTCC
>JABSQK010000231.1 GCA_013215875.1 Lentisphaeria bacterium | reverse complement strand
CATTACCACATTTCCGCATACCGGGAATAACAACATCGGAAGCCATTATCGTACGCACATCAGCCGGGGTGGAAATGAAAACAGATATGAATTTTTCAAACGAACCGATACATGCGATATTTTTCCTGGTGAGCCCGGCGGATGATCCATCGCAGCATCTTCG
Source organism: Lentisphaeria bacterium (assembly GCA_013215875.1). Classification (GTDB taxonomy): domain Bacteria; phylum Verrucomicrobiota; class Lentisphaeria; order JABSQK01; family JABSQK01; genus JABSQK01. The sequence goes on along the minus strand of JABSQK010000231.1, from coordinate 2,993 downwards.
CATACTGGCACAAATTGCTACGCATCTAGACCAAGAAGGATTTATGCATGATTGGAAGAATGCACCAGATGACCATGTGATAAAGGAAATATTGCTCAGGGATGATCGCTTCGTATCGATCGAGATTAAGCCATATACGACCTCGGGAGAAATGATCGGTAAACTGATCCGTCAAGTGGAAATTCCCAAAGGCTGCCTCATTGCTCTGATCCACCGCGATGGTAAAGGGATCGTACCCAGCGGAAATACGGAACTCTTAGAAAACGACCGTTTAACAATTATCGGGGAACCAGACGGGATTCATGAACTGTTCCATAAGTATGTTCACTTCGAAGACGAGTAAGAGTTAAGCACTAATCTTCACTGATCATAAATAAGAGATAAATGCTAATCGCAATTTATCTGTGATAATAGACTGCCTCCGGCGGTATAAGATGGGAGTCCATCTTATATATCTCCAATATTGGGGATCTTAAGGCCGACTCCGGCCTTGAATTACTTTCATGCACTAGGGGCTTGAACTGCCAGAGGCAAAGAGATTACTTTAAGTGAGCTTACTCACTTAAGCGTAGATTTATAAACGAGTGCGTAGAGTTTGATTTGTTTGCATATATGTGCGAGTCCGTTGCGTCGGTTCATTGAGAGGTGTTGGTCGATACCGTATTCCTGGAGGAATTCGGGTGCGAGTCCGAGGACTTCATCGGGGGTCATTTCTGAGTAGACATCGGCGAGGATTTGGGCGATGCCTTTTGGGATCATGGCATCGGAATCGACTGCAAAGTAAATGAGCCCGTCTTTTAATTCGGGGTAGAGCCAGAGCTGGGACATACAGCCGGTGATGCGGTATTTTTCCTGTTTTTGTTCGTCTGTGAGACCGGCAGAGTCTTTTGCCTTATCGATAATATAAGCATAAACATCTTCCAAGTCAGGAAGTTCTTCTAGGTCTGCGATTAGATCATCTTTATGCTTCAGGCTCAACTGGAGGCTCCATTTTTTTATTTTTCTTCAAGCTGTAAACCATAAGCGCAATTCCCAGAATAACAGCCGGGATACTTAATAATTGCCCAGTGGACAGGCTGCCCTGGGCATATTCGGCCAGGGTCGATGAATCTTTGAAAAACTCGAGGAAGAAACGGGCAGTAAAGACACAAACAAATGTTAAGCCAAATAAGAATCCTTCCGGCAGGACTTTGTAGTATTTCTTATAGATGATGACGAAGATGAGGAAAATGGTGAAATAGGTAATGGATTCGTAGAGCTGACTCGGGTGCCGTACTTCGTTTAATATGGCGAGTTTATCCTGGTCGTTAAGGGTGACGCCTTTTGAATAGGCTTCGCCAATGGTTATATCGAGCCTGAGTTGATTGGGACCCCTGAATATAAATCCCCAGGGGGCATCGGTGGTTTTTCCAATGATTTCTGAATTCATCAGATTGCCGAGGCGGACAATAGAGGCACCCAGCAAATTGGGGATGCAGAGCCGGTCGACAAGCCAAAGATAGGATTTTTCTTTGAGGAAGAGCCTGCGATAGAAATAAAGCCCAACAAGGATGCCGATAACGCCCCCGTGGCTGGCTAAGCCGCCTTTCCAGATTTGGACGATTTCTAAGGGGTGCTGAAGGTAATATGCCGGATGGTAAAAGAGGCATTCACCAAGACGCGCCCCAAGCATGGTACAGACGACCATGAAGACAAGCAAGTTGTCGATGCGCTCGACAGAGACCTTTTCTTTCTTGAATTGCCAGGCGACAAGGGTGATTCCAAGCATAAACGAAATGGCAAAAAAGAGCCCGTACCAGCGAATGGGAAGGCTAGCTGTGATCTGCGGGCTGACATCCCAAATAACTTGTGAATAAAATAATTCCATATTTTCCTTAAAATTAGACGCTATACAGTTATTCTACAAGTAGATTAGTCAATAAGCAGAGATTAATAAAGCAATGAATGTACACATAGCAATTCCAGTTCTGGCTGAGATGGAGTCGCTGCCAAATTTACTGGCGGCGATGGATGCACAGACCCTGGATAATTTCGAGGTATGGATCTGTGTGAACCAGCCGGAAGATTATCATGAAGATATGCTTTATGCAGATATCGTGAAACAAAATGAAGTGGTGCTTGAGTTTCTCGAAACGCGTGGGGGTGAAAACTATCATATTCTTGATCACGCATCGCATGGCATGGGATGGAAAAACAAAAAACACTCCGGTGTGGGATGGGCTCGTAAGGTAATAATGGATGCCATATGCCGGGTTGCGGATATCGATGATATCATAATTAGCATGGATGCGGATACGGTTTTTAACCCGGGCTATTTTGCTTCTGTAAAGGCGAACCTGAAAGGCCACCCAAATGCAGTAGGCCTGGTGATTCCCTACGAACATCATCTTAGTGGTGATACGGCAATAGACCGCGCCGCGCTGCGCTATGAATTGTATATGCGCTACTATAATTGCCAGCAATGGCGCATCGGAAGTAAATATAATTTTACGGCGTTTGGTTCTGCTCTGGCAATACGAGTGGCAGACTACAGCGCAGTAGGTGGTATAAGCCCAAAGCAGGCCGGGGAAGATTTTTACCTCCTGCAGAAACTACGCAAATATGGCCCACTGCTCTTATGGAATGAGGAAAAGGTATACCCCATGGCACGTGAATCGTTTCGTATTCCATTTGGCACAGGACCCGCAATAACAAAAGGACTCGCAAACGACTGGAGTAGTTATCCTTTTTACTCCCAAGAATCGTTTGACCAAATTCGTGATAGCATTGCGCTATACCCAAAACTATATGAACACGATGTGGATACGCCGATGACGGAATTTTTGAAATCGATATTCCATACAGATGATCTGTGGAGCGATATGCGCAAAAACTTTAAAACGCAAACGGACTTTGTGCGCAGCTGCCACACACGCATAGATGGGCTAAGACAGGTGCAATTTCTGAAATCACAAAATACGTCGCCAAATGATACTGCGCTATTCGATTACCTG
>JABSQK010000230.1 GCA_013215875.1 Lentisphaeria bacterium | reverse complement strand
CTACACCACGCGGGTGTGCATATCCCGCATGACATGGCCGTGATCGTGTCCACGACTACCACAAGTATGTTTACGCATCCAGTAGTGCGTGTCGCTTTTGATCCGGCGGCACAAGGAAAAATGGCCGTGTCCCAAGTCGATGCTTTAATCAAGGGGCAGGTATTGGAAAAGCAGATTGACTATCTCGACCCTGTGCTGCTCGATCTTGAAAACCTGAGCCAAGCTCGTGATTGAATTATTTTGAAATAAGCCGATAATTGTATAGAAGAAGCCTGACAAATAGGAGAGAAAATGTTGAAAAAGAAGATGCAAGTGAGCACGAATGTGGTGACGCAGTCTCGGTGTTCACGATCCTATTTTACATTAATTGAACTCTTGGTGGTAATTGCCATCATCGCGGTTCTTGCGGCGATGTTGCTGCCGGTGCTGTCGCAGGCCCGGGACAAAGCCCTTGAAGTGACCTGCATGAACAATCTACACCAGATCGGCATCGGGCTCGTAATGTACACGGATGAAAACGATGCCTTCATCCCCACCTATTCAAAAAAGTATGCCCGTGTCCCTTTCCCCGCCATCTCAGATACGGAGGTAGGATCGGAATACACAGAAGAGTACCACGAAGCTTATTTTCCTCCGTTCTGGTTCTGGGCGCTTGTCCCAATAATTACGGGTGACACCATGCCGAGTGAAGGTAATGTGTATTATTACGGTTCTCCTTACACCGCCGAAACCGTAGCTCTCAACGACGAACGGAGAGTGTTCATGTGTCCCAAATTTCACAACCTTGAACCGGCAACAACCGACCGATTCAATCAAAATAATATCCCCTACTCCGTGAATAGCGGCGTCTTCGGAAAGAGTATTCGCATGGGACAAATCAGGACGACTGACAGGGCTCCCTATCTGGGCTGCGCTGCGCTCGGCCATAGCTACTATGATGACTTCTACTGGTATAATTCCAGTAACGGTAACGTGGATGCCCAGGGTAATCCGATCCGGTGACTTGGGAACATCCACCGGAACGGGGTCAACATGCTCACCATGGACGGCCATGTTGAATGGGCCGCCTACACACCTGACCCCATCATCCGTTATGGTTTCACCAAGGACGAGATGGAATGGGCGTTGAATTCCCCATGGTGAAAACCAATAATGCTCGCTCTATGCTGTCTGCGATAGTTATCAGAAAAAACTGGCGAGTCTGATTTGAAACCCCCGGGCACCAGGACATATCACAATTATTTGGAGATGTCTCGCGATGCTGAAATCGATGCCGTCGGCATTTCCACCCCCAAGAAATTACCCTCCAAAGTTACATGCGTTGTCTTGCTGGCAGTCTGTTTGACTGTTTTGCCAGTGCTCGGGCAGGAAAAACCACCCGTTCTGGAACTCAATGACCCGGACGGTGTAGCGATGGAATTCTCCCTACTTTCCATGGGTGAAAAGGAGACGTTGCTGAAACACTATAGCCGCAGTGGTGACCTGCGGGCTGCAGCAGTGTTTGTTGCTTTGATTACAGAAGAAGAAGGTGTGCCACCAGAATTTGACAAGAGCATGCAGACCTTGGTCCTGCCTTTTCTGGCCGCAGTAGACTGCTCACCCTTTCTAGCACAGCTCCAAAAAGCGGTGGCTGGGGGCAACGAGAATGTGTGTCGCTATGCAGCCAGGATTCTCGGTTACAGCGGACGGGAAGCGAGCGGCGTCCTGGAAAAACTGCTTGGCTCAGAGCACGGCACAGTACGGCATGCAGCCATCCTTGGCTTGCGTTCGCTGGGCACAGTGGAGGCAGCGGCTCTGTTGAAAAAACACGCCCAGAAGAAAGCACGGGCCAAGAAAGAGCGCGACTTTGCTATGGTTGCTGGCCAGAGAATAGCTGAGAACCTCGAGCTGAAGCAAATAAAAATAAGTGGTCTGGCCGGGAACTTTCGTTTCCTCAAGACGCCTCATGCCGAATGGGCAAAACCCCTGGCAAAACCGCCCCGTATGCTCTTCTTGTCACAGGAGGGTATTATCTTACGCGACCTTGGTGAGATTTCTCAGCGGATGAACGTTAAATGGTCCTTCGCGCCTGTTCACAACCAAGTCATAAAACAACGAGAGCCATGGCGCAAATATATCAAAGTCAATCGCAAGAGCGTCTTGGTCGAACTGACCCGCGAAAGCCGCCAACAAATTCTCAAACAACTGGAAAAGGATTATGACGTAATCGTCGTCCAGTCACATCTCATCAAACCCGTGCCACACAAGCACGGCGTTACCGGCTGGCCAAGCTTTCCCGAAGAAGTGCGGCGGGCAATTTTGAGAAAAGTGTCGAGTGGAACGGGTCTGATAATGCTTCGTGATCACAGCATGGTCGATGAGGAGTCTGGGTATTTCATTAGCAGCGCCGTGCCGCTGCCTAGCCAGGGAGGATTTCTCCCGTGGCCCAAGGGTGCCACGGCGCATCGCTTCGGCAAAGGCCGTGTTATGCGCTTTCCCCGCGCTGCTTGGTTCGAGAACATTAATGGTGTGACAGAAGATCTAAGCACTCCTTTGGGAAAAGCGTTTTTGGTACCGGGCATGCCGGGAAAAAGCCGTCAGGTCTATCCCAGTGCAGACTTTATCTATGCCGCCATGTGCCGCGCCATCCTATGGGCTTCCGGGCAAAAGTTTCCCTTTTTCATGCGCGAGCTTACGCTTGTTGCCGAGGCGGGAAAGCGCGGCCGTGTCGAGATGAAATTGTCCGGCAATATTCCGGCACAATGCAAGGCTGTCCTGGAAATTGTCGATGCCAACCACCGCGTTGTCGCCAGACAGAAAATCCAGCTTAGTGGGAATAGAGTCTCGTGTGAAATCCCCCCCCTCCCGGCTGGTGGAATCGTCCTGCGCGTGAAATTTCTGGACCGTGAAGGGCGTGTCCTCAACTGGGGCGCCTTTGTCGGAGACGTCAAGGGTCGCGTGAGAATCGCCAAAGTAGTCCCCCCTCCCCTGCCCCTGGATCCGGGCAGCAAACTCAAAGCGGATGTAGTTCTGACTGCTGTCCCACCGAAAGGCAGCACACTAAAGGCCGAGGTCATTGATGTGTGGGGACGGGTCGTGGCCAGAACGGAACAAGCTACCAATGGCGAAAAGAAGATTTCACTGAACTTTAGCCATGGTCGTCTGCTGGGACGTCTGGTGACTCTGTTGATTACCCTGGCAGACCAGAATGGCGCCCCGCTGCATTTCCTCAAGCAACCCGTTGTTATCGCCAATACAGATGACTTCAAGGATGTGCCATGGGTAAGTAGCAAGGGAGGTGCTTACCCGCAAATCTGGAAGGATTTCGCGCCCGTCTATGCTGGGAATTTTCCCGGCAAAGGGACCCGGGATGTCGCCCTCGAATCACTGGAGGCCGGCGTCGATCTCGGTACGCTGTGGACCTTTCACGATACCCATCCCAATGATGCCGGCGGTGACGAGCGCAGTCCATGTCTGACCAGCCTGCCCTTCCAGCTGGGACTGGAGAAAAAGATCAAAACAATCGCGACCAAGGCTGCAGCCTATGACCCGCGCTTTTTCATTCTTGGCGACGAAACGGGGCCCGGCGGTGGCTGTCTATCCGTTTCTTGCCTGCGCAAATTTCGATTATTTATGCGCCGCGAGTATGGAACCCTGAAGCAACTGAACAAAATCTGGAAAAGTTCATATAAAAACT
>JABSQK010000023.1 GCA_013215875.1 Lentisphaeria bacterium | reverse complement strand
CTTGTCTGCTCCGCCATGGGTAAAGACTTTATGGCCATCACCTAAAAGTCGATCTTTCCATTGATAATATTGTGTCTGGGTAACTTGGTGACGATTACATAATTCGGCAATTGTGCAGTTTCCCTGCAGACCATCTATGATGATTTTTAGCTTTTCTTCAGATGTCCATTTTCTACGTTTCATGTTCCATTTCCTTTGATTTTATAGTTACTATACTACATTATTTTAGGAACGTCTTAAATGGGAGCAGTATACTATTCTCAGCTATGTGATATCTATAGCGGAAAGATAAAAAACTGGAAAGATGTGGGCGGTAAGGATCAGCGAATACGCGTCATTCGTCGTGAAGATGGTGATAGTTCCTTAGCTGTTTTACTCAAAACGCTTCCTGGCTTCAAAGATATTACACTTACAAAGAAATCGAAAACGACATTGTCAGACCCAATTACTGTCGAAATTGCCGGAAAAACAGCAGGTGCGATAGCATTTGGAACTTATCCAAATGTCATTGTGAACAACAATGTGCATCATTTAGCTTTGGGAAAGCTAAAAGCTACTGATGCGGATTACCCATGCGTAGGCTCATTGGCGCTAATTTTTAAAGAAAAAAATAAAAAAGGAAATCTTGGAAAGTTTATCGATTTCGTGAGCACAAAGCTTGCAAAAGAAGCAATTACCAAGGCAGGAGCGATTCCTATTGCCAAATAATTGGAATTTGATCGATTTTTTCATAAAATAAAGTTAAGATGAATCTGACAAAAAAACTCATTTTGATTTTTACTCTGATAAATATTTCGATATTTATCATTATTGGTCAACAGCTGTGGAGCGTTCGGAATCAAACAAAGACCAAGAATGAAGAATTGTTTAAGGAACTTACAGAAAAGAAATCCCTCGAGTCTTTAAGAAAATCTCAATTATTTATCTATTCAAACCTTAAAGATCTTCAAACAAATATTAAAAATGTAGGCATGGATCTAGCCAATAATCAGGTGTTTAAAGACAATCTCAAGTCTATGCATTCAACAGAAATTAATTTTTATCTCAATAAATTGATTAAGAAAACGGATGACGTAGATACGATCATTATTCTTGATGAAGACTTCAAGTTGGTTACTAATACTAATACTAATACTAATACCGCTCTCATGGAGCGTTTTCTTGCCGGTTTAGTAGGAACACGTAAGTCACTAGAAGCATTGAAAGATGAATCACTGGACGTTTATGAGGGATATAATTCCTATTACGTAGCAAATCCAAAGCAAATAGAAGATCTTGGATTAATTTCGCCAAGGTTGGATACGATCATTTTATACAATGTAAGTGTAATTCCGAATGATTATTTGGATGAAGCCATTGCCTATGCATACTGCATAAAAAATATTTCCAGTGACAATAAAATCACCCAAAAAATTAAAAAATTTCAGGGAGTTGCAGCGGGAATCATCGGTGATAATATCGAATTAAATATTGCTGGATTACCATTACTTTCGCTCGATAGATTTCCATTATCCTTTCATGATATTAAAAATTCGAAAAATAAATTAACCAGAGTAAACTTTTCAGACAAGGTATTTTATTCACTATTTTCGAAAGCTCAAATTGACGAAAACGGCAAAGAATTTTACTATCTCAGTGCACTAAATAAGGATGTTTTGAAAGGTCTGGAAAATACACTTTTAAAAAATGAACGAGCCGGAGAAGAGAAGCTTTTGGCAAAACTTTTTTGGACCTTTCTTCTGGTTATTCTTATTACAATCATAAGCACTATTCTTGTCGCCAGGAATGTTTCAGGACCCATTTTAAATCTTGCTCATATTACCGAAGAAATCACCAAGGGAAATTTTGACGTGGAGTCTACGTATGATCGCACAGATGAAATTGGCAATCTCTCAAATGGTATTAACCGAATGGCCATAACTTTAAGTACCTACAAAATTGAGACTGAATTAATGAATTCGATAAACGAGGCAGCACTGCAATTTGGTTTAAAAACACGTGGCCTGTCATCGTTCACAGAAACAGCCGATGTGATGGTGCAATTCCTCGGAAATTTGCTGGAGGTACCGATCATAAATATATACAGGGGTGTTCCTGATGATGTCGAGTTTGTATGCGGAATTGGCATTGATGAAAATGGCTACAAGGAATTCAGCGAAAGCGCCTTGGTAAGCCAGGCCATAAAGACAAAAGAACCAATCATAATTCGCGATGTTCCAGCCTCTTATTCAGAATTTAGCACGGCGAGTATCAGTGGCAGACCCACACAAGTTCGCTTAATTCCAATCCTGCATGAAGGCATCGTCGTTGCTGTATTGGAGATTGGTTTATGTGAGGATATCAGTTCTGTAAAGGAAAGCATTCTCAAAGAAATAATGAATTATTCAGGACAGTTACTGGCTTCCATGAGCACACAAGAGCAGGTTCAATTGATGTTGCTGGAAGCAACCAAGCTTGGACAAGAGCTGATAGAGAACCAGCAAGAGTTGGAAAAGAAAGCCAGTGACCTGGAAAGATCGAATGAATACAAATCGCAGTTTCTCGCAAACATGAGCCATGAAATACGCACGCCCATGAACGGCATCATGGGGTTTACGCAAATTATTTTGGATAGCGACTTAGATGACGAGCAACGAAATTCAGCAAATATAGTCAATGAATGTTGTGATTCCCTGCTTGTGATTATTGATGATATTCTAGACCTTTCAAAAATTGAAGCTGATATGTTTGAATTAGAATTGACCCCATTCAATCTCGAAGAGACCGTCTTTTCGTGTATTAACATTGTTTATCCAAAACTTAAGAGCGAATCTGTCGTACTGCTTGCAGATGTCGGGGATATATGGACACCTGTTCTGGGTGATCCTGGCAGACTTAAACAAATCCTTATAAACCTATTGGGCAACTCGATCAAATTTACCCATAAAGGAGAGATTACCCTTAAATGTAAGACGGTGAATGAAACAGATTCGGACATACAAATCTTATTCTCCGTTCAAGATACTGGTATTGGTATGAGCGAGGAGCAACAAGGGACGATATTTGATGCCTTCACACAAGCGGATGGATCTACAACACGAAAATATGGCGGTACTGGACTGGGCTTGAATATATCGTCAAAATTAATTGGACTGATGGGATCTAAAATTGAGCTGGAAAGTGAATTAGGCACTGGGTCGACATTCAGTTTTTTTCTGACCCTGAAAAAATCTATGGATGGGCACAAACCGAATACCACCATAAAAAGTCTTTCAGGAAAATATGCAGTAGTCCTGGATGATAAAACTAATTTCAATGAAATTTTATGCACGATTGTTGAGAAAACCGGCATGAAATCTGTGCCTTTTCTGAATGCTCAAGATGCCTTAAACTATGTGGAAAATCATAAGGTGGATCTTGTCGTGGTGGACATGGAGCAATTGCCTGACCTTGAACAGTTTTTTGAGGAGCTCAATAGTGATAAACGCTTTAACGGAATAACGATTGGCATAGGTGCTGATATGAAATCGTGTTCGCTTTCGCATAAAGAAAATAACCGCTGTGGTTTTCTTCAAAAACCACTCAGTTATAGTGGGTTCTTTGAAATGCTCAAAACTCTGGGCATAAATCCAAACGATACAGAAAATGAACAGGCCGTCTATAATGTAGAAGAGGCAGCAATAGTGAAAAATTCCGAAAATACATTCACGGAATTGAAGATACTGATGGTTGAGGATAACAAGATAAATCAGAAATTACAATATAAGATGCTTAGCAATATGGGCCATAAGGTAACTATTGCCAATGATGGCCTTGAAGCTCTGGAGATGATTCGACGTGAAGATTACGACCTGGTATTTATGGACATGCAGATGCCAAATCTAAACGGATTGGATGCGACTAAAGAAATTCGAAAACTCAATATAGATACACCAATTATCGCCCTGACAGCCAACGCATACGACGAGGATAGGAGACTTTGTATAGAGTCTGGAATGGATGCATTTGTTGCAAAACCAATAACACGAAATAAAATTACTGATGCTATTGTGAAGGTAATTACAAATGAGTCAGACCTGGCTTCTTCCAACTCCCTTCGCTCATGGCTAAGACAGCAACAGTAATATACCTGCCTGGAAATTCTTGATCAAAATTGTCTAATAAAACTGAACAATTATCGTTATACTGCTAAAAGAGGAACTATATGAAATGGTATCTAATCATTTCTCTACTCATCCATATGTCTGCATCGGCATCGGAAATAATACCGCCCTATTTTATTTTAAAGGTTTTTGCTGGCAGTGAAAAGACGGTAAAGGAACTGTCAAAACACTGGGCTCTGGATCATAAAGCAATACTCAAAAGTGGCACGTATAAAACGATAGATGAGGCAGTGCAATTACTAAAAAATATCAATCCTAAAACACTGGGTAAAGAATCTGATATGTCATTAGCATGGTTGGTCGATTCCAATGGTGGAAAAGTTGAGATACTATTTAAAGCACTAAATCTAAAATCGGAGCTTGGTCCGGGGATGATGTATAAAATCATTTCCGTTAAGAAGAAATAACCATGATATGATTTTAAGTAGGTCGGGTTCTCCGAACGCGACCATGAGGCATATTTGCTGGGATCTGGCGCGGCCTGCGGGCAATTATTCAGCCATTCTAAACGAATCGCTTTTAAGTAGCTACCAGTCGCCGAATGGTAGAATTATAAGCTGTATTATTTCCCTTTTAAGTAGGCCTCTTTCTCCGAATAAAAACTTACATACTATAAGAAGAGCCCCCGAGCCGAGCCTGTGTGAAAAACACCTTAGTGATCTTGTTTTTAGTTTATTTAAAATCCTATTTCCTTTATGATTTATTATGGAGTATATAAATGAAATTT
>JABSQK010000229.1 GCA_013215875.1 Lentisphaeria bacterium | reverse complement strand
GGGTGACCACCACTTCCGAGTTTGATTCAGGGGTTTGATAGTAATTACGCTGAACGCCGCCGAGCAGTTTGTAGACGGGCTCATTCAACATTTTTCCATAGAGATCCCAGATGGCAATATCGACAGCACCGAGACACATCAACGACCAGCCCTTGCGATTGTAATGCATCATGCTGTCGTAAAGTAATTGCCAGATACGTTCGGGATGGCTCAGTTCCTCGCCAATAAGATGGGCGCCAAAAAAAGAATCGGGACCATGCATAACGGCCCGGGCTACACCAGGGGGAACGCGGAAGGATTCGGATGTACCCATGAGACCTTCGTCTGTATAAATTCGTACGAGGGCGAGAGGTTCTACACCACCTTTGTCAGGATTAATATCACCGGCATCACCGATGATGGTAACTGTCATATCTGTAATCTTCATAATGTCTCCAGTTTTAGTATTTAGGGCTGCAACGCTAGCTGGCTATTTTGCCAGAGCTCACGTAGTTGATTGTCGATAAGGGAAATTGTCTGGCTGCCATCACGCAACCAATCTTCGAGAACCTGTCCCATTTCTGTCTGCAGTCCACACCAGCCATTGAATCTCGGGCGCAGGTAGACGCCCTCTTGCGTACTGTAGGTATTGCGATAGAACGGTTCACTCTTTGAAAGTTCATCCCATGCCTGGCGATGGGCGGGTTGGCCACCATACTCGGCCCAGTGATTTGTTTGCACAAAACCCGACCCACAGAAGTGAGCAAAGTCCAAGGCTTCTTCCGGGTGTTTGGTAGTGGCGGAGACGGCTATGCCCGTGCCGCCAAGGATGCCGCCGGCTTTGATCGTTCCATCGTACGATGGCAGTTCACCAAAGATAAGCTCTTTGTCATCAATAGATGAGTAGCCAAAGGTGAGGGGGATCATTTGAATATCGCCTTTTGACAATGCATCGAGACAGACGATCGGATTCCAATCGAGTGAATCGCTGTGCGCTGCTTTACTCAGTGACAAAAGAACGTCCAGGGGTTTCGTCATGTCTTCAGGAAAGCCATTTTGCGGATCGAGGGGCGTATCATTGGTGGCGAGCAGTGTCAACAAGGCCATCAACGAATGAACACCTTTAAGAGGTATACCCATTGGCTGGCTTGCGGACATGTCGATAATTTCCTGCCAGGTTTTTCCTGCGATGGAGTCACAGCCTTTTACAGCGCTTACATGGCAGGCAGCATCGATCGGTACGGCCCAATTCTCGCTATTCCAATCATAACTCTCCCTGCAGCAACTTGTGTAGGCATCTTCCAATTCACCAACGGGTAGCAGTAAACTACTTTCTGCAGCAATGCCAACATGGGGATGATCAATGATCAAAAGATCGTAAATATCGGTGAGTTCATCAAGCGGGCGGCTTTCAAATCCTTCCAGTGGCTGAATATCCCAATCGACAAGAACATCTTTACCGCTTTGTCGATAGGCATCGCCAACGGCATCCATAGGGCCCCAGCCGCGGGCGTGGTTCCAGGTTAATCCTTTAAGTTTGATGCTCATTAAAGACTTGGTTTATGAAGCGGTGCTGCTTTAAGATCCGTGTTTAACACGCAGATATGCCATCCGCCAAGATTGGCAAGGTAGAGTTTGCCATCGTGCAGAGCGCAATTTGTCGGACGCATTAACAGTTCGGCTGTTACATCTTCAACAAGAACCTCCACAGTGCCATCGGGTTTTCCGAGGTAGACGATATCCGGACGGTAACAGCTGATGACCATTGAGCCATCATCACATATTGCCAGGCCATCGGGCACGACATTTTCTGGAAGGTCCCAGATAACTTCCATCTCGCCATTGGGTTCTGATAGAGGAATTCTTACCACGTTACCGATGCTTGATTGAATGACATAAAGGTATTCACTAGCTGGATCGACGGCTACACCGTTTGTAAAGCGGAAGGGGCCATCATGGAATACGTCGCACGTATTATCAGGCGCGATACGCATAATTTTTCCGGTACCTGTTTCGTCCCAGTAATCACCGGAACTGGAAACGTAAAGATTGCCGGCTGCATCAAATGCGGGATAGTTAGGCACTAGAAAGTCATCGCCTGGCGCGCCGCCGGCACGATCTGTGACAACACCATCCATATCGATTTTAACCACACTGTTGAGCCCCATATCGCAGCAATGCAGATTGCCCTGGCCATCAAGTGCCATACCGAGAATGAAGCCACCCGTATTGGCAAACTCTTTCCAGGTTCCATCGGTTTCTATTCTATAAATCTGTCCAGCTTCACCACCACAGAAGACCGTACCATCATCGGCCACACAAAGGCCTTCGGGATGGTCCAGTTTAAAATCGCCAAGAAATTCAACATCGTCAGGTCCTAAAATCATCGGTAAACTCCCTTATTATATTTGTTTATTTACACATTCCGAAGATACTGGCACGGCCTTGAAGAATCAAGGACTCCAATCGTGAAATTCGATAATATTTTAATTTTATAAATCAAAAAAAGTCCCATGAAACCTCTAGCACTATGGTTCAATAAATTGGACGTTGAAACTTAGTCTGTTTCCCACATGCGCTTGACGGCATCGAGGATCTGTCCTTCTATGCCTTCTTTGAGCGTGAGACGCAGGGGATAACGAAATGACGCGGCCCCTGGCACAGGGAAACTGGCCGCCTCGTAACCGCCTTTTTCTTTTAGTGAGAGGGCTTCATCCGTTGGTACATAGGTTTCTACGCCCTGGCAGTAGCCCAAGACCATGGTGGAAGCAAATGGTGCATCGCGATCCAATTGAAGTTGGTACTCGCTGAAAGGTTCATTACTCAGCGTCATCATGGCCCATTGATCGCCAGCTTTGATGAGACTTAAGTCCATGCGTCCGGCCCGTTGTTTTCCTGCAAGGGCATCCTCGCGTAAGGATCGGATGCCATCGAGTTTGTCCTGTACCCACCAGGGGATTCGGTGGACCGGTCCGCTAACTTTTTCGGCTTCCTGACGCTTTTCATACATGGCGATGAGTTCATCAAGCGCCTCAACACTGGGCATGTCTTC
>JABSQK010000228.1 GCA_013215875.1 Lentisphaeria bacterium | reverse complement strand
GTTTTCTGTCATTTCTTTATTTGCTGCTATCACATGTGGTATACAACTTTCAATCATTTCATCCATTGTTTGCTCAACTCTGAACGCACCCTTCTCATAACAATAACAGCAATAATCTTTTGATTCCCTGATATGGCTAAACCAACCTGGTCCCCAGGCTTCGCTTTAGATTGAAATTCTTTTGAATATTTTGCATCTTCGAGGTCTTTTAGAAAAATACGGGTATCTTTGAGATACAGGATTTTAGATCCGGAAATCACAACAGGGCCATTGCTTGAAAACATTTTTAATAATTTGTTATTTTTATAAGCCAGGATTTGCGGACCTGTGACATCAAGTGGTAGTGATATCGTTTTTACCGCCAGGATAGATGTTAGATCCAATAGTTCTACTTTTAAGTTTTCGCGCCTAAGTGAAATCTTCGATTCAGTATAAAATGAAATATCCATGACCAGATTTGGCGGGCGTGAATTTGATCCATGTTTAATCGGTGCCCCCAGGGTGATTGAATCCCCGGCCATGAGGCAGAGATTCCCGAGTATAAAAACCAAAATACAAAAAGTTTTTCGTTTCTGTTTTTCTTTCATCATCCGTTCCTTGTGTTATCTAATCGGTTCATATTTATCCTTCATTGCCCCCTGCCCATGTAGTTTTGTAAGGCACCCATAGCTCCGAGGACGATACAGACAGCTAAAACAATTCCCGTGGAAACCCAGCCATACCATATGCTCAGTGTTACGCCTATAATCACGACCAGGAGGCCACAGCCAAAATGAGGCGACCAGCTTTTGTCTTTGCTAAAGGCCGTGTGAAGACCACTGCTCAGGATAAAACCGAAAACCAGTACAACGAAATGCGCCGGGTATTTAAGCAGTGCATTGTGCGGCCAGGCCAAATGGCAGCCCACAAGAGCTACCAGCAATATTGGAAAAATAATGCCACAGGCTGGGGACCCTTCGTCTTCGTCATCCATAGCTTGTCCTTGCGATTGACGAATCGGCGGCTCCTCAAGGGGTTCATCTGGCACAGGTGGTAACTCATCCAGAATCCTCAGGTAATCGGTAATAGGTTCGAGAAAAAGATGTCCAGTTTTGAAGTGGGTGAATGAGGGGTAGTCCGGACTGTTTGATTCCATCTCACCAATAATGTAGGCGCAAATCAACGCACCTCTGGTAAAGATGTCTATGGGTAAAGATAAGATGGCACCGGGACTTTCGACATCCCATCGAGCCAACGATTCATCTCCATCAAGCTCTTTAGAACAGCTATGAATCTCGGCTAATACCTGAAGGGCTTGAGGAATATTTCCCTCCGACAGCGCGTTCATATGTTTCAGGTGTAATTCCTGAAACGTCTCCAAGTAAGGACCAAATTCCACATAGCTATAGTGCTCAGAAAGATCTTTGCTGATCCATTCAGCCCTCTCGTTCAAAATAGTCTGAACATCACCAAGCCTCGATTCCAGATCATCCCTGATTGTTGTGCTTATGTCTTTCATCTTTCCTTCACCCCTCTTGATTATGAAATATTACCCGTTGCCAACCAGCGGGAGCAGGCTTCTCCAAGTTCTTCCTTTGCACGATGTTCATATTTTTGTGACTCATCATCTTCCAGACTATCACGCCAGCGACCATTGGTTCCCTTATGGATAAATGTTTGTGCACCACCATCCCAAAATGCACCACCTAATGGCACACTTTTACTCGCGTTTTCTTTCATATAGGCAAAGCTACAGTGGTGAAGGATAGCGGCCCATTTTTCTTCATCAATTGGTACATCTATAAAATCAGCTATCCGGCGAATCTCTCCAGGCATATCACTTTTAAGATTGTTAAAGTGAACAAAATGAACATTGGGTCGATTTCTTATGGCCCACCAGGAACTGACATTTTCCCAAAAAGGCCACCAAGGATGGCCATTGCCAGCCAGCCACTGATCAAAATACTCGGTGATTGAAGCGGGTGGTTTTTCAATTGGCGGACCAACCCTTCCAGGCGTATCATTAAGTGCTTCATACCATGCATCGTTGGCGTTAACATGGTGGTTGTACATACTCCAAATAACATCACGACCATCTCTTCCAATATAGATATATTTTGCTTTTTCAGAAAAAACCAACGCATCCACTGGCAAATGCGTTTTAATAAATCTACGGTTAGTTTGTGCTTCTACAGCGGCGAGTTTTATCTCTTTTGGTGGAACCCGGAGATCCATCCAGGGTGACATGTCCGCTACATCCAGCCCGGCTTCACCATTGAATAGCAATTGCGAGAGAATCTGCTGCATCCAGGTCGTTCCAGATTTGGCGTAGGTGGCAATGATAATGTCACTGTCCCGAAATTTGAAATCATTCCATATGGTTGAGTCAAAATGGTGATTGTGTATTTCGCGTGTCTTTTGAGGTCTTGGCAGTTTTTGCATACTATCTCCAGGTTGATCTACCTTACTGTAAGTGAGAAAAATAAATCTTCAAGAATTGCAACCTAGTACTCTACCAAGCTACTAAAAGGTTTTCTATATCCTCAATACCGCACCTTAAAATCATCATAACAGAGTAGGTGAAGAATATCAATTGGTCTCAAATGCCAACTTGCCCATGTGAGAGGCGAATCACCATTGATGTCCTTAATGGTTTTATCTGCGCCCGCATCAAGTAGAATCTGAATCATCTGCTCATCGCCAAAGGCTGCGGCTCTATGCAGTGCTGTCTCC
The DNA here is from genome assembly GCA_013215875.1 of Lentisphaeria bacterium. GTDB lineage: Bacteria > Verrucomicrobiota > Lentisphaeria > JABSQK01 > JABSQK01 > JABSQK01. Next base: position 8,467 of record JABSQK010000228.1, on the reverse strand, counting down.
GCACGGGTTCTTATGTCCCGCATAAAGGCCCCAGTATCAATACCCGGTTTGGTCTTTACATTTGGGTTGGCGCCAGCTTTTATAAGCACATCAACAATTGCAGTATCATCGGGCCTCCCCATTTTGCAGATGGCACTATGCAGAGTTGTTTCGCCGGTTTTCTCATTTGCTATTTGATCGGCACCCTTGTAGATCAAAAACTCTGTCATCTCCAGGCAGCCATGGTAAACGGCTACATTTAAGAGCGTGCCTGGTTCAAAGGACGCCTCATTTTCGATTAGCTTCAATACCATCGCCATCTGGCCCTGGGCCACGGCAAGATTTATGGCAAGATTACCGTATTCATCTTTCTCGTCAACGTCCGCTCCTTCATTGAGAAGTTTCGCAAACGTTTCCAGATTTCGATCCCAGGCGGATTGTCCTAATTTTGTAAATGGCATATTCTTTCTCCTGTTTTATATTCGTTCACTTTTTAATTGAATCCAAGGCTTCAGCAATATCAGCTCGTTTATACTGTTCGGCAATCCCAAACGCTGTTTGACCAGTGTCACTTAGAGCATTGATATTGACGAAACGTTTCTTCGCAATGAAGCGTATCATGTCCACAGAATCATCAGGCCAAGCCGTACAGGCAATCCAGTGATAGGGTGTAAATCCTCCAGTATCTTCTTCGACGTCACCTGAACAATGTTCGAGCAGCAGACTAAGACAAGGTTCACAGCGCGACCAAGTAGCGTGGGCAATTGCTTTGCCGTTTACACCAGGGGATGTGGATTCAATTATCGGTGCGCCATGATTCAAGAGAACTTTGAGCACGGCCACATTTCCCATCGCTGCAAAGCTGGTTGCTGAAAAATGGCTCTCGATACTTCCGTGACAGCCCGGCCAGACTGCATTCAAAGCAGCACCGCGATCAATTAAAAGTTCTACAACTTTGGCAAGGTTTTCTGCCATCTCTTCATCATTAATCCCAAGACGTGATGCAGAGCAATAGTGTAACGGGGTCATGCCATTTTCGTCCGGACGATCAATCTCACTGTCCGGCAAAGCCTCTATGGCAGCAACGTCACCGAGGGCTGCGGCAGTGTAGGGATTTTGCTCAGTAACCTGTTGCTGTAAGAGCTCAACCGCTAATGCATTGCCTGCCATGGCAGCTGAACAAATGACATCGACATGCAAGCTTGAACCGCGTATGGATGCATCGGCACCATTGCTAATAAGGTCTTGAGCAATTTCGATATGGCCATCACGGCGCTTATCGCTAATGCCGTAGAATTTGAATTCACCAACGGCTTTGTGCAATGCTGTGGTTTGCAAAATTCGATCCGCTTTTTTACCCTTTGCTGGTAACATCATTTTGGCATGAACCAGATCTTTATTCTTCTTTAATTGTCTCCGATAGTCTTTCACATCCGCTTTCTTAATGGCTTTGAAAAAATCGTTCGGTTTAATATCTGTGCTAATGTTTTCCTTTGATGCCTGCTGCTTAACTAATGCTTCAATATCGGCAACCAACCCTTGATCATTCCCGCTGATTCGCTTGATGTCAAACCAGTCTTCATCGTTGAGACCAACACCCTCTCCAACGAGATATTTTATGATCATTGGTTTCCAGGTATGGATGGCGTAACCCATCGGACTTTGGTGTCCACTGCTCATTAGGAATTCTTTAGCTGTGGTGGCCATGCAAGCTTTGACCTTTTCTAAATCATCAATGGCAATGGCTGACTCAATACCATATTCCGCACCCGCAGCAATCAAGGAGTGAATAATTTCGAGATCACATTCCTGAGAAAGTGTATGCAGGGTTGCTGTGGATATTGCGGTTTGACCATCCCTGTTCGCGTTATTTACATCAGCACCCTTAGCAATGAAAAGCTTTACTGCGTCAACTTTATTATTATGGCAGGCATGATAAAGAGCGGTGTGTCCACCTTCATCATACTCATTGAGTAACCCATTATCTACTGAGAGGGATTGCTCAATTTTTTCACAATTTCCCAGGCCTGCTGCGACCCAGAAGTCAACTGTGGCACCACTCCCCAGCATGAGTTCCACGATATCATCAGCTGGTCTTTGCTTCCATGGTCCTGCATGAAGCGCCGGTGCTATGGGGCTGTTATTGCCTGAATCCAGGGCATCAAGATCAGCACCACGTTCTATAAGAATCTTCGCCAGGGCAAAATTTCCCCGTTCCGATGCGCAATGGAGAGCAGTTGCTCCGCCATCATTTTTTGCATGTAAAAGTTCAGGGTCTTCATCCAAAAGTGCTACAGCCTGTTCATTCAATTCCAGGAATGCACAAGAGAAAATATCCGCTTTATTATCCGTTGAAAGAAGCCGGTCGACTATTCCAGCATAAGTGCTGCCCCTGCCACTGTATCCATATACACCAATGAGCGGCAAAATATGGTTGAAAGTAATACTGTCTATCTTACTTAGATTTGTCTCGATTAATTCCATCAACGTCTTCACATCTTTCGCATCCAGGGCGGCTTGAATTTCTGAGATGAGATTTTTAGCACCATTTGCTAGGGAGAAATCCACATGGACTTTGAGTTTTTCCCAGGTGGAGAATCCATATTCCCTAGCGATAACGAACTGGGTATCTGTTAGCTTGATATTTGTTTTGTCGCTTAGAGCTGCGATCCGTTCACAATCGGGATGGAGTTTTTCTTGCCAGCCACGCAACAATTGCTTGGCTTGTTTTTTAAGATGTTCGACGGAAGCGTCGACCGGGAGTTTCTTACTATGAGTTGCCATGATAGGCTCCTTTCATTTGTGTCCGCTGTCTGCCGGATCGGACATGAAAAGAGTCCATATAAATATGGGTAATATTAAGGTGGGTTAAACCCTTTCCGCAGACAGGTGGCGTCCTAAACGCACTAACACAAACCTAGGATATAAATCCTGAAAGTCAAGGAATGAATCTGGAATTCTGTGCTTTACATCGTGTTTAATCTCAGACGCGTTAAAAAAGAAATATTGACATCTATTTGCTTCTTGGTATTGTCATTCAAAACTATTTATTAAAACAAACTGGAATGGACTATGAATTATAAGATCATGATTTATTGGGGACTAATATTATGTACTTGCAGCGTTGGAGCAGAGAAAAGTAAAACGTCGAATGAAATGGTAAAAGCGGATTCGATTGAAAAAGTAAAAGCATTACTTGCCAAAGGAATCGATATAAATTCACAAGATAAGTATGGCCGAAGCTCATTATATTTTGCAGCAGGGAATCGAAATTTCGAACTCGTTCAATACCTGGTCAAAAATAAAGCGACGGTGAATTTAGCAAGCAAGGGTAGGACTCCATTGCATAGAGCCTCAACAGTAGAAATTGCAGGATTTCTAATAAAGAATGGTGCTGATGTGAATAAAGGTAATAAAATCGGAATAACACCTCTACATGATGCTGCACGATTTGGCAAAATGGACATTGTGAAGTTGTTGATTAAGAATGGGGCTAAGCTAAATATAAAAGATAAGTTTGGGAGAAATTCAGTTTATTGGGCCTACAACAATACCAAGGTGGAAATGGCTGAATTTTTAATTTCAAAAGGGGTAAAAAATGATCCGCCCAAACGTAAACGGAACTTTAAAGAATCTCCCCTTATAAAAAATGATCCGCGATTGAGATTTATAATCTGTTTCAAAACGGTGATGGAGTTTGTTGAAAAAAAAGATATTGATTCAATTCTCAATACTATAATAGATGGCTCAAGTCCTAATTTTGAGGTTGTCTATGGACAGAACCTCAATGTAGATAAACCTGCTAAATTTATAAAAAAGAACTTTCTATTTAATGCAATTCTTACTAAGAATATGAATGCAATCAAGTATGGCGAATTAAAGCTGCATAAAAAAGAAATAAAGCTCAGGGATAGAAAAAATAAAACAGAGTTTGCTGGACAATTTTATTTTATTCCTGTATTGATACCGGGAATAACTGATGATCGTTTTGATGCTCTTAGATTTATAGACGTAAATGGAAAACCTTACTGGTTGCCATTTGGCTGGTAATTATAGATTTCATTACGCGCTCAACACTATTGAAGCCCATTTCATTTTCTTCTTAACAGTATAACTATTCGGTTTTATAATGGTGGCGGCGTACCGGGCGGTCTAATGACAAACATCAACTTACAGTCCGGACACTCAGCAACCGCATCATAAAGATCCTGGTCGATAACAAATGAAGCCCAGACCCTGTGGCTGGCAACATCTGTTTAATTTTAATCAGGCACAACAAATGCGCAGCCATAATAGTGCAAATATTGAATCAATGTTGTTAAACAACTTGACTGCAAGAATTTGTACACTATTATTAAAATACTTTATAAATGATAAAAACGGGGGTTTTTATGGCTTTTGACAGACAACAACTTCGAAAACGAGCATCATTTACATGGATCGAACCCCAAGCATCGTCAGATGCGACACGTCGGCAGATTATGCGCTCGCGCATGATTGAAAGACGAAGGAGATCATCGTTTACGTTGATCGAACTTCTGGTGGTTATCGCCATCATTGCAATTCTTGCGGCCATGTTATTACCGGTACTTGCCCGAGCCAAAGAAAAAGCTCGACAAATTTTGTGCATGAATAATTTAAAGCAACGTGGAATCTCGGCTCATATGCACGCGAATGATTTTGATGATGCGTTTCCTGTAGGTTATTATTTTAATAACGAGGCTAATGCCAGTTTGCTGAAAGGTTTTAATGCGTCTCCCGATGATTGGATGAAATGGGGAACACCTCTAACAACATGGGTCGAATACGGTATAGACCGTGAGATGCTTATTTGTCCTACCCATGGTGACCCGGGTGATGATACGTCGCGAAGTGTTCGACTCCTGGTCGGTTACATAAACTCGGACCGTTATGAAAATCATTATGGCTGGTATGGCGGTTACTACAGCCGTGTCGGCGCGAGGGCAGGTTGGACAGAAATTGGCGACACGATTCCTTCTAACAAGTTTCTCGCATCGCCTCCTGCCGATAAAGCAGGTGACTCAAATATGTCAGACCGGGTACTCGCATCGGATCTGATATATCAGGGAGGGTCGTGGAATGTGATTAACCATCGTGAGAGTCCCGGAACCCCAATTATGTCTCCGGCTAGCGACGCGCTTGGTGACAGGGTGTCTTTTCAAGCCATACTCTATGGAGATGGACATGTAATTGGCAATGGATCCGGATTTTATAATGGCCGTTTTGAAACTACTGGATCACCAAATTTCGGTGTGGCCTTATTTCCAGGTGACAGCAGAACTTACACATGGGAAGGGGTTCCTTAGGCTCAAGCTGGCGGAGCTTGACTGGACGAGTCAGCAAAATACCGCGACGGTCACGGCAAGCAGCATAGTCGTTATGCGAGAGACAGTTGATCCTCGCAGCGTTCAAGGGCAGCCGCGTCATGGCTAACCATCATAACAGCACCACCATCTTCTGCAAACTGTGCAAACGCATCCAGCACGATCACTGCATTCGCTTGATCCAGATTACCGGTTGGCTCGTCCGCAAGCAGTATGTCAGGACGGGGAAATAGTGCCCGGGCCAAAGCGACTCGCTGTTGCTCACCAACGGATAATTGATGTGGCTTGTGCCCCGCACGCTCTGTTAAGCCAAAACGCTCAAGCAATTCGTCAGCTCGTTCTCGTCCTTGATCACTGCCGGTGATTTGTGCCAGGGCGACATTATCACGAACCGTTAATGCAGGGGATAAGTGAAAGCGCTGGAATAAAAATCCAATGCGCTCTGCCCGCAAGCGAGCCCGTTGATCTCCACTTAAGTCATAGATATCAGTATCGGCAATACGAACGCTTCCAGCGCTGGGGCGCATCAAGCCACCGGCGATAAACAAGGTGGTTGTTTTTCCACAACCGGATGGCCCGTGAAGACCCAGCCATTGGCCAGCAGATAGAGTTAAGGAACGCTCAGATACGGGGCTTATGCTACGCCCGTCGCTTTGAAAATGTTTTGATACTCCATCAAGTGTAAGAATCGTCATGCTTCTTCTCCCAAGATGGGCGCGGGGTCTCGTCGGCTGGCCCATAGTGCTGGCAGCCATGAAATGATCATTACCCAGGCAACGCCTGCTGCTGATAAGCTAAGAATCCAAATGGGTGCAATCGCTTCAGTAAAGGCAAGCGTCTGGGCAAAGTATCCATTGAGCACACAGGTCAACACGACACCAAGCAAAGAGCCAATGCAGCCGCTAATAAATGCCTGGAGCAGTAATAAGCGTAAAAGCTGTATGGTCGATGCGCCCATAGCACGCAACAAGGCGAGCTCGCCAAGACGGCCGCGGGCTCCCTGCCAGGCGGTCACCGCGATCCATGCGGCGCTAATAAGCAGCACCAGTGGCAAAACGATTGAAAGTAAGCGCTGTTGCTCTTGGCGTTCTTTGGCAATTTCACTGTCCAATTTTTTTGCTAGTGCAATGCGTTGTGCCTTTGTCGCATTACGGGTTTCAGCCCGCGCCAGCGCTTGTGATTGGTATTCAATAATAGTTGTTCCCGGTAATATTTTTCCGATTTCTTTGCGAATTTCGCCGAGGCGATCGATCGTGGCACAATTACAGTTAAGCGCTAAAATAGAATTAATCTGGCCGTCGAGTTTAAACAACGTCTGCATTTCCTTTAAACTGATCCACATACTAATATCGTCAACGGTTCCTCGTTGTGGATGCGTTTTGGTGACAGTAAGCTCAAGTCCCTTGAAGCGCAGCTTATCGCCAACAGCGAGGCCTGTTCCCTGCGCCAGCTCAAAGCCAAGTACGACGGAGCCAGGAGGAACGGGTTGTTGCAGGGGTTTCTTCGGTTTCTGAAACGCAATCGGCACCTGTCCACGAATACCAATAGCTAACACTGTACGATCGCCCTGCTCCGGCCAGCTTGTCTTGCGGTAAAGGCGTGGCAGCAAATGACTGACTGTAATGATTTTTGTTGCCGCCAGGGTGTTGACGTAAGTCTCAGGCATGGTCTTTGAAGCATAGCCTTGTGCATACACTTCTGAAAGCTCTTGGCCCTTTGGAAATATCTCAATATTAAAACCCATATTCTTGGTGATTTTACGAATGTCATTTTCGAAAGCCGTAAGGATTTTACTCGTTTCCTGCTGATGCGTTTCCTGGCGCTTGCTTGCCTGATGCTCAAAGTCTGCGATCACCACTTGTGCGATTAGCACTGCAGCCATGGCAATTGCCACTGAGAAAATTAATGATAAGGCAACAAGAGGGCGATGCCATAAGTCGGCGACCACTAGATCGCGCCAGGCTAAAGCACGCATCAATGATCTTCCTCACGACGAAGCACAAATACTGTTCCAGCGATTACAGCGATAGCGATTGCAACTACACTAACGAGGATTGCAGTATTTGAGTTTGGTTCTTTAGTCGTGCTCACTGCTGACAGTGCCCCAGCCTTGGCTTTGCTTTGAGCCGACACGTCAATTGCTGCGGCTGGCGACTTTTTAGAAAGTGGCTTTGCTTTTATAGCTAATAAGGCACCGGCTCCTGGCAATGGTGGCAGCTCTTTATCAATGACATAGGTTTTATCCAAAAAGCTCAACCAGTCGATTGGCATAAATAAATCGAGCCCGGGGTTTTCAGCTTTTACCGTGCAGCTGCATGGGCCACAGATAAATTGACAGAGCTCAAGAAGCGTTTCTTCATCCAGGTTATATCCTTCAATTAGCGGACCAAGTGCTCGGCCTTGGCCAAATACCGCGTAGAGTTTAATGGGGTTGTCGGTTACATCCTTGGCATTTTTTGGATCCTCTTTCTTCGGATCATAATCAAGGTATGCAAGCAGACTGCGTAAGATTGGTTCTTTGTTAGCTGCTGTCATCTTAAGCAGCGGAAAGCTGATGCGCAACTTGGGCCCAATGACACCAACAGACGGACGTCCCCGGGATTGCGCACGTGGATCTTCCCGTCGCTCAGGTAATTCTAATTGCTCGGGAAAACCCTTTAATAGCTTGAGCAATTTGAGCACTAGTGGATCATTCGCATCACGCCCTTTGGGTATATCAACGAGCATCACTGCCGACTCTCCGCTTAAAATGAGACGGGCAATTTCCTGGCGTACAACGGACTCTCGCAATGTTTTTATCGCCGCTGCATTCGCGGGCGCCGACCACAGCATATCGGGTTCACCCCAATTCGTGGTGAATGATGGTGTGACTAAGGCGAGCATGAGATTTTCTTTGGGATGTGCGGCTAGAATTTGAGTTGTCAGTTCACCAAAGTCTTTTGTTGTTTCTTCATCTCCCGGGACAAGCAAGAATAGCTTTGCATTTGTATCATGTCCGGCATCATCCCACAGTGCTGCTTCAACAGTCTTCATGTAAGCCTTAGCAGCTTTTTTATGGCTTGCATCACGCATCACCACCGTGACCGAAAACGGGGCTGATGGCCAGCGTTCCAGAGCGTAGCGAAAAACCGGTACATCTGTTG
>JABSQK010000227.1 GCA_013215875.1 Lentisphaeria bacterium | reverse complement strand
CCACATCAAATAAATGAATCCAGAAACTCAGTTGGCCAAATTCAGGATGATCTTTGCTTTGAGGTAACAAGGAATTATTCCCATTGTCAATGTGGACACCCGATTCATCAATTCCTGTTCCACCCCAGGCATGTCCTGGGTAACGGGCAATACTCCCACCTAAACCAGCATTGATGTTATCACTTTTAAGAAATTTTTTAGCAAAGGCGGCAGTTTCTGAATCTATGGCCGCCTGATAAAAAACCATTTCTTCTAGCGGGAATCCTTTGATTAAACAGCTTCGCTTCTGATCTTGTGGACGTACACCGGTGACATCTTTCCAAGGCGGATCATCTTTTATTTCTTCCCAGCTTGGCATCACTCTTAGCTGTGCTTCCTGCATTTGTTTTAATTTTTCGCCGGTGACGAAATCAGGTACAATCGCGAAACCTTTTTCCAAAAGCTCCTCAAGTACAGCATCTGTTAATTTAGTCATTCCTTCCTCGATTCATTACTTATAAGTTTTCAAAGGTAAATCAGCTCGTCATTTAGACTATGCTTTACAGAGCGTGCAAACCGGGCAACGGAGATCTGCCAATTTAAAGCTCTTTGCTTCGGGCAATCCCAATTTTATTTGCTCTTCTGAAAAAGGTATCTTTGGCAAAAGATCTTCGGGCAGGGGTTCTGCCATTGGCCCCGGTTCGACCACACCTTCTGATAAGATGCGCACTTGAGCCTGGGCAATTAGGGGAATTTTCATGAAGCGCTCGCAAAACCATGCCAATATCTGATGGGCAAAAATCGGCAGTCGAAAAAACAATGGTTTTTTCCCGACAACTGCAGCGACTCGCTTGACGGCTTTTTCCAAAGACAATTCTTCAGGACCTAATACCGCAACTGTTTGATTGGCCAAGCGCTGATCAAACAGACCCGCCATTAGAACCTTGATCATATCATTGATCGCAATCGGTCTGACAGGCTTCTCTGATAAGCCAACCAGGCCAAATAATGGGAAGCTGTGAAAGGCATGACTCAGGTGGTCCAACATATGATCGCCTTTTCCATATATGACGCCCGCTTTATAGATTGTGTAACTAAGTCCGGAACCGCGAATGATTTCCTCTGCTTGCCATTTTGATTCATGATAAGCAGAGCCGCAATCGGGCCGGGCCCGCAAGAAACTTAGAAACAATATTTTATTCACACCCTGGGCCTTAGCCGCTTCCACAACACATTTTGTGCCTTGCACATGAATCGCTTCGTAGGTCTGTTGGCCTATCTCCCGATTGATTCCAGCACAATGCACCACGGCATCACAGCCGGAAAAGGCCTGCTCAAGGCCTGCTAAATCATCCACACTGGACTTAAAGACTTTTGCATCATTCAATTGGTAAATATCTGCGTCCCGCTGGTCCAGGCCTCTGGAAATCAAATGAACCTGGTGTCCGTCTCTTGTTAGGGTGCGAGCAAGGTTTCGTCCAACAAAGCCCGTTCCCCCTGTAATTGCTATCTTCATTTCTTTCTCCCTTTTTTCTTTGATATTTTTTTCCGTTTGCTTATCTGAGTCGGGCACACCTGGCTTAGAAAATCGTTTAAACAAAATGCCAATTGATCCGCATTTAAGCTGTAGAAAATTCGGTTACCATCTTTTCTTTCTTCGATAAGCTCAGCATTCTTTAGGATGGTTAAATGGCGTGATATAGAAGGGCCGGTCATTTCAAAAAGACCAGAGATGGCACCAGCGGTCAACTCTTCCTTTTTCAACTCCTGTAAAATCTGCCGGCGCGTCGGATCTGCCAGGGCTTTAAATATGTGTGTTGTTTTCTTCATATTTATCAATATAGCTATTTAGCTAAATAGATCAAGAGCAGAGTTCACTTTTTTTATAAAATGGTATCTTAACACTTTATTGCTTAGCAGGAAACATCTTTACCTTCGGAGCCAAAGGTCTGTAATCTGTTTTCTGGCGGCACTTGTTCTGCTGAGGAAAGAATGTAGTGGAATTGCAGGGCGCGTCGTGGCTTCGTTGTTTTGTTTATGGGGGTACCATGCTTCATTAAGCCATCAAATAAAATGGCACCACCGGATTTTAAGGGTGCAGCCGTACAGGAATTTCCAAGAATCTCTGTATCGCAAATTTGCCAGTCGCGCTTTTGAAAATGAATATTGGGCCCTTCCTTGTGGCTGCGTGGAAGGATATGCATACAGGCATTTTCAACTGTGGCGTCATCCAATGCAATCCACACGCCAACTATTTTTGTATCCAGCGAATAGTTAAAGTAAGCCTGGTCTTGATGCCAGGGTTTCTCAATTCCGCCGGGTGGTTTGAGTAGGGCCATGTCCTGTATCATCTGACTTTTGCCACCGAGGATCTTTTCGATGGTTTCAATTAAAGGGCTGAATTCACTGAGCTGGCGCAGGCAATCATTGTATTCACAGAAACCCATGAACTTGCGTAGATCAATAAAATTACGGAGGGACTCATCTTTATCGGCTTCGAATTGCATGTGTACATCCGGGTTTTGACTGGTCAGTAGATCATCCAATGCATCTCTCGCATCAGTGACCTGTTGCGGCGAAAGTAGTTGATCAACCATCATATAACCCTGATCTTTATAATGCGTTTCGGCTGCAGTGTCGACTGCATTTAAATCAGGGATAGACCAACCATTTTCGGCGGGTGTATACAATTTTTCCGGATAGGGAACTGCGGACATTTTCTAAAACCTTTCGTTAATTAAATAATTTAGTCTGAATACATCATAAAACAATTCACTGCAAACTCGAATTTTCCAATTAAAGCCGACTCGATCGCAGGGGGTTTTCTTTGCTAAATGGGATCGCTTTTGGAGCATTTTTTACGGGCAACCAAGTGACGTAAGGTGTACCGGTTTCTCCGGCGCTGGCAAAGTCGCAGAGACGAATCGTTTTGCCGCCGGGTACTTTGAATTCCAGCAGCAATTGCGGCGCGTGCCAGTCATCCCAGTGTACCGGCTTTCCTTTGAGCGTTTTAGCATCGATGGTCGGTATGGCGAGATGATCACTGGCGCCCTGATCGTTTTCTTTCCGAACCAGGTCTTTACCCTTTTTTGCATGCTCTGGGTTGTAACGATGATCATAGGTCAACAGTATAGGCCCGCGGTAAAGGGAACTTTTTCCTTTGCATTCATTTTCGCCTCGCCAGCCGTGTAAGGACATGTCGAGTGTGATGGAAATACGGTCGCCTTTTTTCCATTTACGATCGATGCACAGATAGCTGCCGGATTTTACGCCAGTCACTTTTTCGCCGTTGAGGGTCACGCGTGTCTTTTTAGACCAATAGGGAATACGCAGCTTAAGGGCAAAATTTGTGGCTTTCGATGGCTTTACTTTGAGATTGATTTGTCCGTTTAATGGATAGGTTGTTTCTTGCTCGAGGCTCACAGTTACGCCCTTAATTTTTGCAGTCAGGGTTGATGGCCCGTAGTAATTTAAGAGCAGACCTTCTGTGTCTTTCATTAATGCCCAGGCACTTAACATACCAAATCCGCGTGGCGTATTCACACTGCAGCAGTTCAGCTCTGGCGTGCCTTCGCGACACTGAAAGACAATGCTGTGGGCACTGGCATGGCGCACGCCGTTCATGGGTGTGTTGTAGGTCGCCCAGCGACCCGTAGGCGAATGCATGCCGACAATGGAATTGATCATACTCAGTTCGAGTTCATCGGCGACAATGGACTCGCCACCCAGTTTTAGCATTTCCACAGACATGGCCATCCAGGCGATGGTGCAGCACGATTCGATGGCAGCCAGGTGATAGGGATTGCCTGTCGCCTTTTCGCCTGAGGAGAAGCCGCCATTGTTATGTCGGTCAAGTTTCACAATACTCCACCAGGTTTTTTCGAAGGCCTCTTTATAGCTTTCTTCGCCAGTAATGTAATAGAGTTCCACCAGACCCATGATCGGATGCAGGCTTTCCCAACGTGGTTTGGGCGATTCGAAAAATTCTTTACCGCTCAGTGGATGCTGTAAGTAATCACCGGTAAGAAATTCGCCCTTATTATTCTTAGCAGAAAATTCGTCGACGAGTTGCACGGCCATTTTGAGATAGCGTTCATTTTTGGTCTTGCGGTAGAGAATACTTAATGAATGTACAGGGGCCATATTCATTTCTGTTGACTCAGTTTCGACCAGCAGTGGTTTCTTTTTACCGAGGTATTTCGAGCAGATCAGATTTGCGATGCCTTCGGCACATGCCAGTGCATCAGCATTGCGGGTTTCATCATGCCAGAGCATGAGACCGAGCATGATGTGGTAATGGCCCCAGGTATCCCAGGTATAATAGGGACCGTCGCCTTCATCCCAGATGAAATGACTACTGGCGCTGGTATTGGTTAAACGATGTGTCTTCGACCAGGGTCCCAGATAGCCATCAGCATCTTGAAAGCTGATCAGCATCGCAACAAATTCCTTGATCCATTTTTTCAATTCAGGATCGCCAGTGATTCGCAGAATTTCCACCGCACTGGTGAGATATTTGCCGGCAAATTCGCCGGCCCAGGGCACCTGATTGCGTTGTGGATTATTATCGCGGTCGCGAAACATTTCCAGCATTCCGGGATTGGCCTTTGGGGCAATCATTAACCATTGCTCGGTAATTCCACTGATATAATCGCCCACAAATCCATCGATCTGCATTTGGGTTTTTGCTGCACGTTCGCATGTCGCTTTTTTCATAGGCTGCTTTTCCTCAGTTTATTCATGAAATTACCGTTGAGTAGAGATCTGTCAACGCTCAAATAACAAATCAATAATCTGATACGAAGTCATATATAGATAGAATAAAATGCCCAATTCAAGTTGAACCCGTTGGAGTCGCATATAGTGTACGGCACTGTAAGCAGTGGGCAATAGTGTTTTGTCTAAGCACGGTCTTTAAATATATAAAAACAGAGAGTATTATGTTTCACGCGAATAAGCAATCAATCCTTAGTCATCTAATTTTGCTATATGGATTGTTGGTGATGAGTGCAAATGCAGAAACAAAAAAGGTCTCTTTTGCAGATTTCGATAAACGAGCAAAAGCTGGGGAGCGTTTAACGGTTGTATTTTTTGGTGCCTCTTTAACCTATGGAGCGAATGCATCGAACCATGCACAGACATCCTATCGGGCCCGGGTCGCACAAAAATTAGATGCGAAATAT
>JABSQK010000226.1 GCA_013215875.1 Lentisphaeria bacterium | reverse complement strand
TTTTGTAGGAAATAGTGCCACCCATGCTCTCCGCGATACGCTTGCTCAGTGCCAGTCCAAGCCCCACACCGGCAGCACTGTTTGCAGCTTCACTATCCGACTTCCGAAATTCCTTAAACATCTTTGTTAAAATATCTGCATCCACCCCGCGACCCCAATCTTCCACAATGATCAAGACATCGTCGCCGTCTTTTTCACTCTTAAGGCATATCTTGTTTGTCTCGCCTGTACCATATTTGCAAGCATTATCTATAAGGTTTATCAGTATGCGTTCCACACCCGCTTTTTCTACAAATACGTCCGCATCCATATCCAGTTGATTATCCAGATCAAATTCACTGCGCTTAATAAACATATCGATTTCCGTCGCGATCGCAGTCCAGATATCCCCTATTTTTGCAGATGCTTCCTTATCAAGCGACTTACCTCGCTCTATCCGGGAATAAGCCAAGACATTTTCCACCAGATGATTTAGACGCCCGGCCTCATGATGCAATATCTCGTAATATTCCTTTTGCTTTTCCTCGGATACCATTCCATCCCTGAGCATTTCAGTATAAAGCTTAAAGGTTGTCAGTGGAGTACGCAATTCATGGGTGATTGCCGCTACAAACGATGCTCGCCGCTCACTGAGTTTGGATGATGCAAAGATGATCATTGCCAGACCAATTGCCGGAAGAAAGATACAACTCCAGGCGATAACCAACATCGATCGGATGGGCGATGACGACCGTTCGTATCTGAATGTTTCCTTCGCATTTATGCTTACCGGTATACTCACCATACTTGTAGCAGGTGAAAATGGCGTGCCATTTATTTTATCGAATGTCACATTTTTCAATAAACTGTTTGCAACAGTAGCTAATTCAAGTTTTACTTTCTCCCAATCCAGTACAATGACAGAGACCTCTGATTTCACATCACGAAAAATTACTAATTGACCGTTTATCCACCGACACTTATTATCTGCGCTCAGGCTTAGACGCGCATTATATTCCATCAAATGGCGGTAAGGTTGTTCGTCTTCCACCGATTCTGTATCCTGGGCATGCAGCTCGTAGTATTGTCCCAATAGTTCCTTACTTATTAATAAACGGTTTCTATTCAACACATAGCTGCCATATTTATTAATTCGCATTTTCACATAGGGACTATTGGGATTTAGAAATGCATCGTTTATTAGATTTACAGCATGTGAATCCATACGCCACAAAGCGACGCGGGTTGATTCACTCACATCAGCCTCTTCGTGCAAACGCAAATCCTGCTCATCGAGCCGCACCATTTTACGGCTAACAAGCAGCATTACCACCAGCAACAGCGTAATGCATGAAAGAAAGATTATCCAACTGCGCTTATCGTTCATAAATCAATTGTTCGATTAGAGTCACAGGTTTTTGTCATGACTTATTCTCGAAGCTATAACCCTTTCCACGAATCGTCATTATTATATCAGGACGCGAGGGGTCATCCCGCAATTTGTCACGCAGCCTGGCGATGTGCATATCCACCGTCCGCGTTTCAACACCGGCACTTACCCGCCAGACATGTGTAAGAAGTTCATCCCGTGTTACCACCCTGCCCTCACTGTTTGCCAGATAGCGCAGCAATTCAGATTCCCGAACCGACAATTCACTATGTACACCATTTTTAAAGCGTATCTCATTTTTCTCCAGGTCCGCAATACCACCGGGAATTTTGATTGTTTGCAGATCTGTTGGCCGTTCCGGTGTACGCCGCAAAACTGCCTCAATACGAGCGACCAGTTCTTTCACACTAAATGGTTTTACCATATAGTCATCCGCCCCTGCTTTCAGACCCATAATACGTTCATTTTCACTGCCCCTGGCAGTAAGAATGATCACCGGAATTGTTGGGCGAGACGTGCGCAGTTGCTTAAGTATTTGCAAACCATCAATCCCTGGCAGGTTTAGGTCCAACAAAAGCAAATCATAATTAAACTTCAGCGCCATCTCCATCGCATCAGTCCCATTGCCAGTTTCGAGTACAGAATAACCACTAAAATCCAAAGCATCGACAATCCCGCCCCGTATCGCCTTGTCATCCTCTACTACCAATATTTGCTGCGCCATATCACTCCGTTCCTATTTACGGGACTAATATAGAAGAACAGACTGGCAAATCCAGTAAAAGTGAATTTTACTAAACTGTTCTTCAGGTTCAAGGTTCAAGGTTCAGCAGCCGTAGGCAAAGGGACCAGTCAAGACATAGGTTACACATTTAGACCAAGACATGGGTAACACATGGTTACATTCCTATCATACTTTATTTAATGACTTTGTCCAAATAACTGTCTCCAATTTTAGATTAATTTCTGCCAATCTGAGATTAT
>JABSQK010000225.1 GCA_013215875.1 Lentisphaeria bacterium | reverse complement strand
TGTACCATAGTGTTTCATAAAATTTGGTAATCAGCCCATATTTTGGATCGAGTAAAAAGGCAAAAACAATTGCAGTTGCGACCATCGGTAATAGTGAGGGGAGAAAATAGATGGTGCGAAATAAACTCATGCCTTTTATTTTAGGAATATTGAGCATCATCGCAGCAAGCAGTGAAACGATGATCACTCCCGGAACGGCAAATATACTGTAGAGAACAGTCACCCGTACACTATTGAAAAAGTTGGGCTCAAAGCCATTAAAGATGACATAAAAATTATCCAAACCGACCCAGCGTGGCGCTTCGACAATGGAATAGCGTGTGAATGACCAATAAATAGAAGCGATGATTGGCCCGAGAGAAAACATGATGAATCCAATAATCCATGGTGAAATGAACAAAAAGAAGAGCATAGTATTTCGTTTCTTACTCATTTCTTCACCTTCAGTTTTTTTGCTTCATAATCGTATTCCGGGTTTAGCCGGTTGTATAGTTTCATCGTGTTGCTGACTTTTTCGCCAATTAACTCAGCACATTTTCTTGAATCGATGTCCTGCCGCATGAGCTGATCGATAAAAGGTTGTGCCTGATGGTATGCCAGGCTGGCAAACTCTGGCATTCGCGATTGCTCGCGGCATTGGTTCAATGCCTCAAGAACAATGGTCTTGTGTTGAGGGCTCTGAAGAAATTTTCCATTCGCTTCTCTTTTGGAAAAGGTTTCTTTGAAGACTGACTTACGTACAGGTATCCAGCCACTTTCACAAAAACGAGCCGAGTTTTCTTTGTTAACAAAGAATTTAATGAACTCCCATGCCAGGTCTTTATGTTTGCTCGCTTTAGTAATCCCGAAGCCAACACTAACACGCTCGCCGCCTTTGCTGCCGCTCTTATGTGTCGGTAGTAGGGTGATATCCCATTCAAAACCGGCATCTTTTCGCAAGCCAATCCAGTCATTTGTATGGCCGGCAAACTTCATCGCAGTCTTTTGATTGAGAAAAGGTTTGCCACCCATTTTGCTTGGTTTTTGAGCCACTTTATATTTGTGTACCAAGTCGTGATAAAATTGCAAACCTTCAGCTGCTTGTTCGGAATCGAACGGACTGTTTTGCCAGTCATCGCCGATAAGTTGGCCACCTGCCTGGTGTGCATGAGCGAGCCATTCGACCCACCAACCCTTTACAATTGAGGTGCCAAAGACCTCTGTTTCACCCTTGTCATGATAGTGCTTTGTTATTGCTGCAGATGCTTTTACATAAGCAGCCCAATCCCATTTACCATCGGGAAGAGGAACCCCCGCTTCTTTAAACATATCCACATTATAATAAAGTAGTGACACATTGTAGAAATACGGAATCATAAATTGATCATCATTTACTTTGCCTGAATCTAAAAGCGTTTTGTAAAAGTCATCGGGATCCAATTCTGCTTTATCCCGTTCGATAAATTTATTGAGTGAGATAAGTGCTGTGCGGTCTTTGTAAAGTCCAAAACTATTTGGTGCGAGGATATCTGGTAATTTTTCAGCTGCTTCCAAAATTACTTGTGGACGCCCCTGAGGATTAAGAATAAGTACGACGACATCCGGATTTGCTTTTTCAAACGCCTCTTT
>JABSQK010000224.1 GCA_013215875.1 Lentisphaeria bacterium | reverse complement strand
TCCTATGATGTCTGAACCTCCCAATCAAATCTCCAGTTGGGATTTAATTCTACCTGTTATTAAGTTCCCACAGATGAGACAGCATATAATAGCTTTATATGCAAATCTAAAAGATGCTTATAAAATTAAATTTCGACAAGAACTTTTAGATGATAATAAAATAGAAGATTTACTGGATCAGGTTAACCAAAGTATTAAAATTGGATCTGTATTCACAGATTCTCAAAGTGCCCTTGATCACTGGTTAGCAGAAACACCTCATTTCTACATAAATCAAGCAGATCAACATTTGGAAAAATATCTTTATTATTTATCATACAAAGTACATATATGGCGTCAATGTCCATCTATATCAGAAGAGAGTAATGCTCTGCGAAATCAATTACAATTTTTACGAAATAACTATGAGCCATACTATAATTATCTTAATATTTTATTAGTGGGTTTATACTTAGAAACTGGAGATAAAAATGGAATTTGATGCGTGGAAAACATATTGTAATATTCAAAATTCTTATATAGAATTCTTAACCGATAACTTTCTGGGAGCCTTCCCTCCGAAAGACCAGTTTTTGGAGTGGAGTGCAAAAAAAGAGCAATTAGAAAATCTCTGGAAATATGGTTGTGAAGAAAAAGGAATCGATTCGTTATTCGCAAACCCCTTGGTGGAATTTTCATTTCCCTATTTAGATGATGAATCGGGGACATTTGAAAGTTTAAAAGCTGGGGAAATTGCAACATATGAGAAACCTCTCCACCCGAATTTATTCAATCTACTTCAATCAACAGAAATGAAGGATTGGATATTTAAACAGCACCAGGTAGAGGCCTTTCGAAAAAGTATTGACCATCTAAACACTGATGGGGATCAAATTAAAGGACAATCTATTATTGTTTCTTCAGGAACAGGCTCAGGAAAAACAGAGGCATTCTTGATCCCAATGTTGAATAAAATGTTTTGGGCGGAAGACGACGCCTCTTTGCGAGAACCAGGTATAAGAACCCTGATTATTTACCCTATGAATGCCTTGGTTAATAATCAGTTGCAACGCTTACAAAATCTTTTAACTGGGAATGATTACGGTATTAATTTTGGCTTTTATACAAGTCGTCTGAAAGATGAAATGACTCAAAAAGAAATTAATGCCATGGACTCTGGTAATCAGAGTTTATACCGAGATCCTAATTTTATTAAAGATAGAAAAACATTAAGAGATAGGCCACCTCATGTTTTAATTACTAACTATTCGATGTTAGAACTTATGCTGATTCGCCCCAAAGATAATAATATATTTAACTTTCAAAAGTTACAAACAATCGTCCTAGATGAAGCCCATGTATATAGCGGTGCTCTGGGGACAGATATCTCTTTATTACTTCGACGCACTGCTGATCGATTTGGTACAAGCATGAGTGATATTACAGGTATTGCAACTTCTGCAACTATGGATAATACAGGCGAGGTCTTGAAGAATTTAAGTAATTTTGGTGGGCAATTATTCTCGAAAGATAATACCGAGATAATCTGTATAACGGGCACTCGGAAACCTCTAGAGGAAGCGGGAATTTTCAGTACAACGGGTTTGTTGCCAATGAATAAAATCAGTAATGAATCATCAATGATACTCCTGAATTTAGATATAACACAAAATCATAGTAGCAGTGAAAAACTAAAATACCTCCAAATATTAAATGAAAGCGGATTAAGTAAAAGTCTAGATTACGATGACGATAATAGTCTCACAGAAATTCTATATAAGCATTTTTCAGAAAATGAAAATTTAGTGGGATTTAGACGAAGGTACTATAATGATGGGCATCCTAAACCTGTGAACTTTGAATTGCTTAAGAATGAATTAGTTGGTAAAGAAGGTGATAATCTTCAGGCAATGGCCTTCCTTTCACTATTCACTAAAGCTGTTTCAACAAAAGATGATTCCACATTTTTACCGAGTAAAGTTCATACATTTATAAGAACTCCATATAAAATATTTAGTGACTTAATCATTACAGATTCAAAACCCTTAGGATCTTTGTATGATTCAGATAATGTCGAAGAACTAGTATTTCCTATCTATTGTGGAGGTAATATCAGGAGCGACTTTTATTTTGGAGCTAAGCTTCGCCAGAATATTGATGAAAGTGATTTATCCCAGAAATTTACATTGCAAACACCCCGATCTATGAAGGGAGCGGCCAAGGAATGCTATTTAAGGTATTATGATCCTTCTATTGACTCAGATAAAGTATTAAGGGTCTCATTAAGGCGCAATGATGAATCAATAGAAATTACAGAATGCATTAGCGGTGAGCTTGTTTTTGCTCTTAAAACTGAAGTTAATAGTTTGCATGAAGTATATGAATGTGATGACAACTTCTATACCATTGATGGCAAAAATATAGGTCTACATATGGGAGATATTATATTTGATGAGTTTGAAGAGCCAAATAGTATAAGACTACCTCAGCTTGGGAATATCAGTAAAGATATAATAGATAGTATCTTGACGGAATCCCTTATTCCCAATCTTCCTGACAAGGAGAGTGTCAAAGATACTGTTACTTCAAATGGACGAGGCACTTTAATTTTTGCTGATAATCGCCAAGGTGCTGCATGGCGGGCAACTTTTATACAAGATGGTTATAATCAGAATGTAATTCGAAATTTCATATACAAATGTGCAGTCACTAATGCGCAATCTTCAAATTCAAGTACAGAAATGAACTCTAGTGCAATTGCCTACCTTAAAGAGATCGGTAAATACGAAGAGTACATGCAGAATCAAGACCAAGTGAATGAAATAAAAACTATATCGTTGAGTGAAATAGTTGTCAATTTATCAATGTCTAGGGATTTCAAAAGAGAAGTCCCTTTGGTTCCTCAATTGGATCAGATGGCTGTTGATAATGATGAATTTCATGGATGCTGTATAGAAGCATTAATTCATAAAGAACTTTTAGTGCCAAGGATGCAAGCACGTAATCTTGAATCAATGGGTTTTATTCGAGCTACTTATGAAAAACAAATACCTTCTATCCCTCAATGGGGAGACTCTATTAGGGAATACAAAGTGGATCACCCATTCGTAAAAGACATTTTAGATAGTGAATCATTCAAATCTATTTGGCCACATTTGATTTCTCAAATATATGACTATATGCGCATGGCTGGAGCAATTGACTACAAACTCGCCAATGGCAGGATGAAAAATTACGAAACTCCATTCGAAGAAATACTGGGTAATAGTGGAAAAATCCTAAATAAGGTTTATTGCCTACAATTTAGCTTAAAAGAATCGAGACAAATGATGAGCTTCTTAAACTCAGTAAACATTCGTTACTATGTTACTGGGCTAATAAAAGCATTGAATATTATTCCCCCAGATGATGGGATTGATGCACTACTTGAGTTCATATTTCATACTTTATCAAAATCAAACTCCATCATTAAATCCTCCGAAGTTGATGGGAAAAATACAATTACCATCAATCCAGATGTGCTGAGATTTGAGGTTTATGATGATCTTAAAAGTTTAGATTTCGATCCACATTCTTATCGTATGCGAATAAACCATGATGGAGCACCAGTACTAGGTACAAATATTCGAAATAATGGGGAATTTGTTAAATTAGACGATTATCAAACAGAACTATTTAGGCAAAGTCGAGATTATAATTTATATGTTTCTAAATCGATAACGGGTATTAGGGCATCTGAGCATACTGCACAATTAAGTCCCGAGCAATTAAAACAAATTGAAAATGATTTTAATAGAGGTCATATAAATCTTCTCTGTTGTTCTACTACAATGGAATTGGGTATCGACCTCGAAGGTCTTGTTTCAGTTGTGTTAGGAAACCTACCTCCTGAGCCCTCAAATTACATCCAACGTGCTGGCCGTGCTGGTAGAAGGAATGATTCATCTTCTTTGGTATTAACAATTCTACGGCAAAATCCATATGATTTAAGCATATTTGAAAACTCAAACCTGCTTTATGATAAGGTAATGCAGTTAAGTGAAATTCGTTTTAACGATCCTAGAATAATAGAACGCCATGTTTATGCATATATCTTTACAGACTTTTTTCAAAGATGCAATGCGAAAAACAAAACTCGAAGCCCCCTTGGCTCATGGTCTGATATCCAAAGCTTTTTTGGCTCCTTCGACGAGAATAAAGATCATAAAGAAAAGTCTAGGGACTATAGCGAGTTAATGGATAGCTGTAAGGAATTACCTTTTTATAGTAGTGAATGTAATTGTATGTTCGATCTCTTTATTGAGTATTTGTTTAATCTTGAGGGATCATTAGATAATAGCATAACAAGTATAATTAAATCAACATGTTTAGACACAGAGAGCATTCCTAAATTAATTGAGTCTTTGGCTGGGCGTTTAAGTGAAAAATATGAAGAATATCAGGCTACAAGCCGTAATTTTATCGAACAAGAAGAGTATTGTCATAACGAAGGAAATAATACAGGGATAGGTGCTTTAAAGTATCAAAAAAGGCAGTTCTTAACAGAGACATTAGTAACTTATCTTGCTAAAGAGTTGATCATTCCTAGATATGGATTTCCAATTGATTTAGTCGAATTAGTGACAAGGCATGTGGCTAATGACGAAAGTAATGGTAAATCAAAAAGTTCCGAATCTAGAGGGGAACTTACCAGAGGTCTTGAATTAGCTTTGATGCAATACTCACCTGGTTCTGAAATTGTTGTTAATCACCAAATATTTAAGTCAAGGGGAATTAGCTTTGATCGATTTCAACCAAACGCATCTGCTATACAAAAGAAGTATTTTATCATATGCAAGGGGTGTGGAAACTTTCAAGAAAGCGATGCCGATATTTATAAATGTGAGGTGTGTGAACATCCTACAGTCAGAGGTATAGGGCACTCTCCTGAACTATTCGAACTTAATGAAACACCGCCTACTGCCAATAAAGAATTTTTCCTCCCAAGGGCGTTCTCAATCGCTTATTCTGAAGGTCCTTCATCAGCAAATGATAAACGTAAGTATGATTTGACTAAGAATTTCAGTTGTGTCAGTATTAGCACAAGAGATAATGAATTAGTTAGCTTGGGGGATATACCAGAAACAGCACTTAAGTATGCATACTTTCAGGATCATGATCTATTTTTTTTCAACGGTGGATTAAATGCTCGAATAGTTGACAAAGAAGTTAGAGGGAAAGGATTTTGTGTTTGTATGTCATGTGGTTACAGCTCCCCAGAGAAGAATTTTGATGAAGAGGTTCCAAGTGATTTTAAGAATCATAAGATATTATATGGCCTAACACCATGTGCCAATAATACAATTTCTCGAAATGTCATATTGGGAGGGACTTCGAAAGCAGATGTAATGGTTTTTCGCTTTCCTGATTCAGTTTTTTATACTAATCATGATAAGTATAAAATAAGTGAAACAATTAGAGCAGCTTTAGTTTTATCTGGTGTTGGATTTCTAAAAGGAGATATTCGAATGCTGGGGTCGCAATTAGTTCATCTGCCCGATTATTTCGATATCATCATTTATGATACAAGTGGAAGTTCAACTGGCTATATTAGAGAATTAGATCAGCATCGGGATCGCTTATTAATAGATGCATTTGATTTATTAAATTGTAGAAAAGCGAAAGAAGATGAAAACGGATTATGTGAAAAAGCCTGTCATAATTGTCTGCTTAATTATAGTAGTGCGATAGATTATAAACATTTGGATCGGGCACAAACTAGAGATTGGTATGCTACCGCTAAAAATCAGCTAATTGGAGATGGTCATAAATTTGGTGAATGCCAAGCGAAATTGGGCATATTATCTAATTATCTATTTAGGTCTGAAACAAGGTCTGTGCTTCTTATCTTGAATAAGATCAGTTTAGATTCACTTAAGGAAGATGACACACTACTTAAACGCTTATATAAAAAATCTGTTAAAGATGAGGGGTATTCAGTCCATGTTCTATTATCTGAACAATCACTAGATGATTTATCGCCTATTCAACAATATTCATTAATTGAAACATTTGATGCATGGTCTAATACTGGAAATTTCGAAGTAAAAACATATCCAGGAGATGAGTCAAATATACTGGGGAAAATCAACGATACGGTTATTTTCTCTGATAAATTTAATTTATGTGATTATACTATAGGTGGAGTTTTCAATCTTGGATCATGGGGCTTTAGCATTGAATGTTCAGCAGAACAAGAAGAATTATCCAACCTAAAAGATAAATGGAATGAAGCAAAAGACCTCTTAAAACCTGAGCTAGAGACACAAAATACAATACGTATAGATATAACGGAAGGGCTCGATGTCTCCACTGATTTCTTGAGTAATCTAATCCTTGATGACCCAAGGCTCAGCTTGAGGGATGAAATTAGTAATAAGCAGGTTCTAGAATTATTTATCAAGACCGATATTTTGTAAATGCTGAAAGTATTCGTAACTTATATTATTTCATTAAAGAATTGCCTATTTGTTTAGATACTGAAATACGAATAATCACATTCCCAAATGATCGTTATCATAATATTTATCTCCAATCAGTAAATGACTTATTACAAAAATCTACCTTTTATTCTCTAGCCCATCAAAGTAAGGCAAGATCAGAGTTTATTCATGTCGCTGGATTATTCAAAACACTAAATTGTAATGCCAATATTTTGCTGTTAAATTCATCAGCCAAAACATCCTATGGAGCGATGTATCACCTTGAAGAGGGATGGGAAGGTGAACAGCACGGAAGGCAGTTGGTTGTTGAATTTGAAGACGGTACTGGACTTGTATTCCTTTTTGATCTAGGCATGAGCTGGGCACGACCCAAAGTCAAATCGAATATGCAAGGTGCCGAACTTCCTTTATTAGATAGTAATAGGAAGTATATATCGACTAAGAGTTATGTTTTGGTTAGTAGTGAACTTTCCGAAGCAGATAAAAATTTATGGAAATTAAGCTCTGAGATTTCTGATCAATATGGTGAATGGTTGGAATCTATTTAATAGTAGGTGTGGCTAAAAGTTCGATGTGAGGATTATGATGAAACTAAGTAAAGAAACGTACTAAATGTCATTTTTTAAAACCTTATCTAATATTTTTCAGGCAGTTGTGAAAGAGGTTTGCACCAGTTGGCTTTACTTTTGATTGGATTGCAACTAAAGCTGTTGGCAAAACGGCTATTAAATATTACAGTGGTGGTGGATAATCACTGTAGAGCATCATCAAGCATGAGGTACTGGGAAATCCATTGCTCCATTATGCGTGTTCGGTGTAAAAGGAAGAACCAAAGGAAATCGAATGAGCAGTAATCTTAAGAATAAAATCGAAGCAACAGATACAAGTATAAATGCATTGCTTAAGGATCAAAAATATTACATTGATTATTTTCAAAGAGAATATCGTTGGCAAGAAAAGCATATAAAATTACTTGTTGAAGATCTCACTACAACATTTTTGAAATCATATGACCCAACCGATAAACGATCATCAATAGCAAATTATCAAAATTACTATTTAGGTCCATTTGTTTTCAGTGTCAATCCTATTGATGGAAAAAAATCCATCATTGATGGGCAACAAAGAATTACCTCAATCACATTGCTACTCATATATTTGAATCATTTGCAAAAAGATAGCGATGAAAAAGTCTCTATTAGCGAACTGATATTTTCAGAAAAATATGGTGAAAAATCATTCAATATGACTGATGAATTACGTGAGCCATGTTTAAAGGCACTGTTTGAAAAAGGTATATATAAATTAAAGGACGATGATGATGAGACTGTTGTCAATATGCTTGGAAGATATGAAGATATTAATCAGTCTTTTCCAGAAGAGCTAACACAAGATGCATTACCGTATTTTATAGATTGGTTTGTAGAGAATGTAGTTATTGTCGAAATAACGGCATATTCGAATGAAAACGCATATACCATATTTGAAACAATGAACGATAGAGGGTTAAATTTAACCCCTTCTGAAATGTTGAAAGGGTATGTTTTATCAAAAATAGATGATGCAAAGAAAAGAGTTGAGATTAATGATATTTGGAAAAATGAAATACAAAAATTGCATTCACACGGTAAGACTGCGGATCAATCTTTCTTTCAAGCATGGTTCAGAGGAAAGTATGCCGTTAGTATTAGGCCTGGTAAGGCTGGATCAGAAAATCAAGATTATGAATTAATTGGTTCACAATTTCATAGCTGGTTTAAGGACAATCATAAAAAACTTTTCAACTTGCATACACCAGACGAATTTTATGATTATTTTAAGTATCAGTTTCCATTCTATGCTAAATGGTATATGAAAATCAGGAATGCTCAAACAGAATATGATAAAGATATGCCTCATTTACACTATATTAATTTTTGGGGAATAGCTGAATCATTGCAAGATCCTATACTCCTTTCTTCAATCAATATTGGTGACGAAGATGAAAGTATCCACAAAAAACTTGATTATACAGCAAGATATATTGAAACCTTTACAGTAAGGAGAGCCATTAACTACAAAAAGTTTGGCCAAACCTCAATTAAATACACAATGTTCAATATCATCAAGCTAATAAGAGAAAATGAAGTAGACCATTTAGTCATAAACCTGACGAATGAAATTAATAAAATAGACCAACAGTGGGATGCAATTATATCCTTTGGCTTACATGGACAAAATAGAAAATTTATAAAACATTTATTATCACGAATTTCAGGATATCTTGATGAAGTAACTGGGAAAAGCTCTGACTACGTCAGCTACCACCATCCGAAGGGCAAGCAATTTGAGATTGAGCATATATGGGGTAATAAATTTAATGAACATAAAGATGAGTTTGATCAAGAAAATGATTTTCATTCGTGGCGTAACTCTATCGGTGCTTTAATTCTTTTGCCAAATGGAACAAATCAATCTTTTAGTAGCGATAAATATGAAGATAAAATTGACCATTATTTAAAAGAAAATACATACGCCCAAACATTGCATTCAAGGTTTTATGAGAAAAACCCCAATTTTTTAAAATCCGAATTGATAGAAGAATTGAATTTTAAAGCTCATCTAGAGTTCAAAAAACAAGATGTTGAAGACAGGAAAAAGCTTGTTCAACGGATTTGTGAGCAGTTATGGTCAACTGACTATTTTAATAGTAAAACACTGGAATAGAAGAGTACCCAAATATCGTGGGCTCTCAAATTATTCGCAATAAGAAAATGGCAGAGTATGCCGAGGCAGTTGTGTTATTCCCAGGCGGTCATGGTCAACATCCTTCTACCGAGGTCGATTTCTTGACATATTTCCGTGTTCAGCTAGCTTACTAAATGAATGATATGAATCTTAGCGAAATCCTATTCCTTGATCTTGAGCCATTGGATTCAGATAATGATCAAATGCGTATTAGGGAAATTGGAGTGGTACTTGGCGATTTCCAAATGAAGTCATCATCTCCAAGTTCGTTATTAAAGCAATTAGAACCGTTTCCCTCAGTTTATCTATGCGGACATAACTTACGAGACTTTGATGTAAATTACCTAGAAAGAACGTCGCTTAATACATTGACGAAGCATTTACCAATTATTGATACATTAGAACTTTCTTTACTATTCTTTTCAGAAGCTACTCATCATAAATTACCAAAACCATATAAGAATAATGACTCCTATAGAGTCAGTGACCCTCTTGAGGACTCAATTTTAACTAAAGAACTATTAAATAAAATTATTGAACGTTTTCAGGAACTGTCAGAAACATTGCAACAGATTTATATTGGATTGCTATCTCCCACTATGGAATTTAGTCCATTCTTTGAAATGATGTATGGTCAAAATGATGCAATGCAAGATGCCAATTTAGCATATGCTCTAATACAGGAAGAATTAGGTGCCAGAATTCAAAATCCTAATAACCTGAAGATACTCGTTGACGAACATCCCATTGAATTAGCTTATATTGTTAGCGTACTTCATGATAGTATTAACGAAGTTAGAACATTCCCTCATAAATTATCTTTCGATTATAACAATATTCAGGGGATGCTTACCAGTATCACTTTTAATAAAGAGAAAGAGATAGCTGAACTTGAAAATTCTGCTCTGAAATACTTCGGCTTTGACAGTTTTAGAGAGTTTAATAAAATGGGATCAGAAATTGATTTAATAGCTCAGATAGGAAAGGTTTCTCAACGTAGCATTATTGAAGCTTCACTTGAAGATGAAAATATCATTGTTGTATTACCTACTGGTGGTGGAAAAACTTTTACCTTTTGGTTGCCAGCAATCATAAAAGCTAAGAAAACTAAAGGCTTAACAGTGATCATTTCTCCACTTCAAGCACTGATGAAAGATCAAATATCCAACTTCAATAAAAAGTTCTCAGGTATTGCTTCTGCCGAAGCTCTTAGTGGTTTCCTAACAATGCCTGAGAGAAGAAATATTAATCAGCGAATAATAAATGGCAGTATCGATATATTATATCTTGCTCCCGAATCATTGCGGTCTCGTAGCATAGAAAGACTTGTTGCTTACCGTTATATAGATCGAATTGTGATAGATGAAGCGCATTGCCTTTCAACTTGGGGTAATGATTTCCGTCATGATTACTTCTACATTGCCGATTTCATCAAAAAAATACAGGATGAAAATGGCAATAAATATTCCAATAGAAGAATCCCTCTTTCTTGTTTCACAGCAACAGCAAATCAAAATACCATTCAGGAGATAGAGAAGTATTTCAAAGACAAGCTCAATATCAGCTTTGAGCATTATATAGCTTCTCCCAATAGGGTGAACCTAGAATACTCGGCTACACGGTTTCAAGACAAGAAAAAAAAGTGCCAACAGCTAATATCAGATATTAGACAAATTACTGAACCATGCTTAGTGTACAATCCCTCCAGCAGGCAACAATGCGAAACCTTAGCTGAACAGATTTCAGATGATCTAGGACGGTCTTTCTACGCATTCCATGCTGGAAGATCTTCCAGCGAAAAGCATGAGATACTCGAAGCTTTTATTGAAAATGAAGCTGATGGAATTGTTGCAACTACTGCCTTTGGAATGGGTATTGATAAGCCAGATATACGTCATGTCCTTCATTATGACATTTCATCGAGCTTGGAAGACTATATGCAAGAATCTGGCCGTGCAGGAAGGGATGGAGAACAATCATTTTGCCATATTTATTTTAATGATGAAGACTTCGATAAACTTTTCTTTTCCCTCATTCGCCAAAAGGTGACACATTCTGAAATAAAGAAGATATTTCAAGCCATCAAATCATACAAGGGCCGAGTGAGAGGTGATGAACTATGCATACAAGTTTCGATCAAAGAACTTGCTCAGAGTGCTGGTATGAAAATTGATGATGAACAAGTCGATTACGACACTAAAGTGAAAACAGTGATTCTTGAATTGGAGAGGGCTGGATATGTTAGGCGTGGTTACAATAGACCTAAGGCATGGGTTACAGCACTGCATTTTGAAAGTATGGGTGAACTTAGAAACATATTAGATAAGAAGTCTATATCCGTTGAGAGTGATAAGGGGAAAAGCATAATAGAATTAAGTCAGATGCTTATAAAGAAAAGTACTCAACGCTTTTCTATGGCAATTGAAGAGATTTCCAATATTCTGAATCAAGAAGTCAATGAGATTTATCTTATTCTAGATGAGATGCGAGAACTCGAATTGGTTTCATTGAAAGAAGATTTAGTTATTGCTGGAATACGTACCAACAAACTCAAACAATTCGTCTCTTCCATTCCCTCCATTAATGAAAACCTATGTTCAGCAATTCAGGGGATACCGCAGAATCATTTCAAGTTAAAAGATCTTAATCAATCTTTACTTAATAATGGGATCAATATCAAATTTGCTGATTATAGTATTTTTCTACGTTGCCTTATCATAAACCTAAAGAAAAAAGGTGTCTTTGAATCATATAGGAATAAGGTCAACGAACAAGTTTGGCACATCTCTAAATTACATCCAGTTAAGCTTCAAGAAATGATTACTTCATTTTTTACTCTACTGAATCATGTCATTAATCATATTAGTGAAATCATAAAACAAAGCGGTGAAAAGACCGATGGTAAGATTGTTATAGCATATGAAACTATGATGCACTCTTGTAATAATAAAATTGGGGAGAAATTGTCTGTCAATCGTTATGACCAAGTAATACTATTCCTTCACAATCTGCATCTTATTCGACTTGAAGGTGGTAGGGTACTTCACCACATGCAAATTGAAGTATTCATAGATAAACAACAAGATAAAAGAAAGCAATATACAAAAGATGATTACAGCAAACGGATGGCTCCATTATATAGAAAAAAACGTGAGTCAATCCATATTCTGAATCACTACGTCGATCTTCTCAATTCTGGTGGAAATGCCGATGACTTCGCCACTCACTACTTCTCTGTAAGCTATTTAGAATTCATTCAGAGGTACAATCTTGAAAAAAAGCTCAAGTTACCAATATCCCAAAAACGTTATGATAGGATAACTGACAATCTAACCGATGAACAAAGAGGCATCGTTTTTAGCAATGCTAATACAATGCTGATTCTCGCTGGCCCAGGGACAGGCAAAACAATGGTAATGGTAAATAAAATTGCCCATATGATCATTGAGGAGGACTATAAACCTGAACATTTCCTAATGCTAACTTTTACACGTTCTGCTGTACATGAATTTAAGCAGCGTTTAAATTCCCTTCTAGGAGAGCTGGCATATGACATTGATATATTCACATTTCACAGCTATGCGACTCAACTTCTAGGTATCAAATTAGATAAAAAGAATGAATATCAGATTGAGAATATAATCTCAGATGTCACCCATAAGCTGAAAGCCAACGACGAAATTGTGTTGCCATTCAAAAATGCCATTATTTTGGATGAATTTCAGGATGTTAATGAAGAATCATTCCAATTCGTAAGTGAACTTCACTCACAGTTTTCACAAAAAATGAATCATGATGCTTCTCATGATGTCCGTATTATTGCTGTGGGTGATGACGATCAATGTATTATGGAAATGACGAATAATGCTCAAATTAAATACATGAGGGACTTTCTCACCACCTTTGATCATGAGGAAGGTGGAAATAGGGATTGGTTTAAATTAAGCAAGAATTTTCGTAGTAAAAGTAAAATTGTGGATTGCTGTAATAGTTTTTCGACCAGAATTAACAATCGAATAGATACGGATAAATCAGTAATCTCTGCCGAGATTAAAGACGAGGGGTTTGTCTCTATTCACTATTACCCTCACAATGATTTCTTTAACGAAATTCTTCCATTAATTCAAAGTAGTACCCAAGACAGTATTGCCATATTCGCTCATGAGAATGACCAAGTTCTAGACATTTACTCGATACTTAAGGATGACCAAAATCTTGATGTAACGTACCTGCTCAAAAATGAAGGTTTCCAACTCCAGATGCTTGATGAGATCACTTCTTTCACCCAATACTTAGAATCGAATTTAGGAGATAGTAGTAATATATTTGAGCAAAGTCTCTTTGATGATGCAAAAAGCTACTTAATGAAAGAATATTCAGGATCATCTAAACTCAATATTGCACTCAGGCATATATATGAATTTGAAGAAGGACATGATTTACTCACTGGTTCATTTTGGAATAACTACTGCTTTGAAACAAATGCTGGAACTCTCAGTGGAACTAAATCTAAAATTGTTGTTTCGACTATTCACAGAGCTAAGGGAAAAGAATTTGACGAAGTTCATGTTGTTCTAAACAAACTGCACCATCAGCAAAATTTGGATTATTTCCATCGACTATATTATGTGGCTTTATCTAGGTCTCGTTCTATTCTTCATATTCATTCATCTATCAAGGAACCTTTCCGATCTTTAGAGAAGTTCGCAGATACGGAGTCATATAGTGATAAAGATCTCATTCAGCATACAAAGAAACGAGTTCTGATCATGGAACTGAGAGATGCCTACGTTGATTTCTTAACCAATAATTCTTCAAAACGTGATTATGTTTCAAATAACAAGCATCTCTTTAGATCAGGAACTCAAATAGAGCTTGAAGTGAATAATAATAATAATACGTTTAGCATTATATATGATGGGAAAGAAATAGGTAGGACATCCAAAAGTTTCTCAATAACTTTACAGAAATCGTTAGATGGTGGATTCATGATCTCAAAAAGTTTAATTGAATATGTTGCACAATGGAAATCTAAAGACTCACTCGTGTTCTTATGTCGGATAGATTTAATTCTACAATGCGGAAACAAATCTAATAATTGCTGATTTTTGCAAATAATTCATAGATGCGTTTACTATTCATAGGCAATTAAAATCCATTTATAAAAAAAATATCAGAAATGTTGTCTTTCTTTGTTTCTTTATTCCAAAAATACATTATTTAGGTAATATGAGTAAGCAAATTGTAAAATTTAAATTAGTTAACGATGATCGGATAAAGCTTCAAGCTAATGATCCTAAAATTATACTTCGAACAATCGGTGCATTTACTGTTAATAATCCATTATATAAAATAGTCAAATATGAAAAACCTACTGTCTCCCTTTTTCATGAAGATAAAACTTTTAGATCAGGACATATAATAGACGTATTTGGTGAATTAAAACTTAGATACCCAGGCATTCAAATTGATATGTCCGAGGTCCAAGCCCTAATCCGACCATTTTTATATAAATATGTTGACTTGGTACAACCTGAAAATGCTAAATTTAAATACCATGATTATCAAGAAGACACATTAAAGAAAGCATTACGATTTGGAAGAGGCATTATAGATCATACAGCGGGTTCAGGTAAATCACTAATAATATATGGATTGATTATTAACTATTGGAAGGCGATAGGTAGTGAAGAAAGAGTTTTAGTTTATGTTACAAACTCGATATTAGTAGGGCAGGTTTATAAAGATTTGGTCGAATATGGATGTGATCCTAAAAAGGTATGCGCATATGGTGTAGATTTTGATAGAAAGATAAACCCAGAAGCCAAAATAATTATAACAAGCAAGCCATTTTTAGAAGTAAAAGAAAAGAAAAGAGATAAAGATAATGTTCCCATTCGCACTGTTAAACGACTTGATAGAAATACCAGAAAAATAATAGATATGGTTTTGCCTAAAATAGATGGCAGATATGCTGAGCTATATGAAGGTCTATATGTTCATAATTTTAAAACTATTGACACTAAGGATCAAAAATCACGTATTAGAAAAGATCGATACTATATTTATGTTGATGAACATGGAAACAAGATTGGCAATTTTGACGAAGACAAAAAGAAGATAAAAAAAGGTTCTCACCAATTTGTTAAAAACTCATACCCCAATGCTACAAAGATTTCTGGTATCTCAATGGTCATTGTAGATGAAGTACATAGCCTTGGATCTAAAACAAGTGGATATAAACGACTAAATGATATATATGATCTAGTAAGAAATCACAAAATCTTCGGATTAACTGAATCAATGCCTAGTGAAGTATTAGAGAAATGGGACATTATTGGAATTTGTGGAAGAGTCATAGCAAAAGAGAAAGCTAAAGATTTACAAGGAAAAGGAATATTAACAACTACTCGTTTTGCATCTATTCGATTTAATCACCAAGTACCTCAACCAGAAGCCACATCAAAAATAAAAAATCAATCAGCTGGTAAAACTACGCAATATTCCTTGGAATGTAAATATGTTGAGAATTGCGTATGGACAAATAACATGATGATTGAAATAATGTATAAATTTAAGAATAATACATTATTACTTTTTGACCATACTGCTCATGGTCAAATATTATTTGAGAATTTAGAAAAGATAAATACTGATGATAAAATCATATTATATGTCGATGGTAGTACACCAACTAAAAAACGTATAGAGATGTTTAAGATAATGGAAGAGAATTCAAATTGTTTTATGGTGGCAAACTCAAAATGTCTTGGATCAGGTGTCAATATTAAGAATATCTTTACTGTTGCGTTGGCCTTTCATTCTGGTAAAAAGGCTAGTAAGATAATTCAAGCTATAGGTCGAGCAATAGGTGTATTAGAGGATAAACCTCATATGACAGTAGTCGACTTCTATCATAACTACAAATATTCAATGAAGCATTTATACTGCTCCCATTTAAGACGTTCCTAAAATAATGTAGTATAGTAACTATAAAATCAAAGGAAATGGAACATGAAACGTAGAAAATGGACATCTGAAGAAAAGCTAAAAATCGTCATAGATGGTCTGCAGGGAAACT
>JABSQK010000223.1 GCA_013215875.1 Lentisphaeria bacterium | reverse complement strand
GGCTGTAATTTAATTTCGTCAAGAATATAAAATTATTTGTTTTGGCTTTTGTCCGCTAAGGGCTAGGAGCGTAGTGTTATTTGCAAACGATTTAACTTCCGTTAGGTGAAAAGAACCAGCTGTATGTTCTCGGTCTTGTCCAGTTCCTCCAATGACTTCTATGAGAAAAGAAAAAGGGGTCAATTTGCGTTTGCGATGATACTTCCAACGAAACGTGCTACTTCCGTATTAAATTTATTTTCAGTCTTTTTCCTCTTACACATTTTGTATGTTAAACGGTTCACAGTGTAGAAAGGAGCCTAATTGAGACATCCATCTTTAGTATAGATCATAAAACCCCCGCTATTTCTAGTAGGCTTACAGTGTAAGGTTGGATGTCCCAGTCGGGTTTTAATGTTCTGGGGGCATAGGTTGAAGGATTTGGGTTTGGATCTTTCCGTTGGAAGTTAGGTGGGCGGAATTGAAATTTACGACTTACTGGCATAATTTAACTTCAACCATTTTTAAATCTAGGATATTGATCCGAATTAATTTTTATTTAGTTAATTTTGAAGTGTTCATCATAAGGAAAGTCACATCCCAATTTTTCTAACGCTCGACGCGAATGCTCATCAATTTGTGCTTGTTGCTCGGCATTGAACAATTCAGATGCATTCTTACTTTTCCCATTTCGCATCATGCAGCCCACAGGCAGGCTGAAGGGTGTGATTCGGCCAGGGTAAAATTTGTGATCAATAGCTTTCATATGACTGTAGGAGCTTAAATAGCATATACGCTCAAATTCTTCATCTGTTAAATCGACAGTCACAAAGCTGGCTATTTTGCGAATAACGCCTGGAAGATCCTCGATCATATCTTCGTACGTCAAAAAGAGCACATTGTCACGATCTTGCCACAGCCAATATGTGTGAAGGAAGTTTGCCCATGGGCCATGAATCGCAACATCAGATAAGAAATTATTTAACCATGCGGATACAGACGGCATCAGTTTTCCAAAAAGGGCGGTACGCATAAAGAAGTAACTAGAAACAACCACGTCTTTTGGGTCACGAACGACGCAAATGTATTTTGCATGTTCGTTATGGGGAACAAGATTGCCCTCTAAATGCGTTTTGATTACACGAAGGCCAGTAACTGATTTCTTTGATTGAGATGTATCAAGAAGTGGTATAGCAAAATTTTTGATCGGTACTTCGGGCCATGAAACAACATCGTGAATGTTTTCATACTCACCCTGTCCACGGTTAGCGATTTGATGGGCTATTTGCATCGCCCAGTTGGTACCACTTTTAATATAACTGCAAATGAAGATATCATTTTTAGTGGGTGTATAATCTGCAAATGCACTCTCATTTCGAATGCGTACATTGCGAAAGAAAACCTCGAACAATGTATTTTCCAATCCTAACATACGAGATAGTTTAATTGTATTTTGTAAAACAAAAGTGAAGGGCGTGAGCATTATTCGCAGCCAACCCATGGTATGAATATTTTTCTTGCGAGCTTGCTGTAAGGCGTTAGAAATGTTTCTTTCGGGCATGATTACTTTAACCATTAGCGATGCACAGAATTAAGCATGTTGAAAGGAATAAAAGATGATTATTATTCTTGAGACTTGCCGCGTTTCATAGTTCTAGTCAGTTGGGCAATCGAACTAGGGACTAGTTTCGTACACTGTACAATGATGTTATTGACTAATCCATTAATATACGCAACTTTGCCAGATAGTGCTGCGGTGCAATGATATTCGTTTCCGTATGTGTCT
>JABSQK010000222.1 GCA_013215875.1 Lentisphaeria bacterium | reverse complement strand
GTCATCTTCACCGATGCCGCCATAGATAGTATCATTACCTGCACCGGACCGAATATAATCATCTCCAATACCTGCATAAATGGTATCATTCCCCATACCACCCTGAATATTATCATATCCGTGTCCTCCAGTAATATATGTATCACCAGTAAAAGGAGCCAAATCCATGTCGTTGTCCCCATCACCACCACACATATAAATGGATGTCACCTCAGTTTTAAGGAATCTTTCCTCGAACGTAGTTTCATCCCCATCTTCATCCTTCACCTTGATTTCAATTAACCAATAAGGATCGTCATCTTTAATTGTAAGCGTGTCGTCGTGAGGACCACCAAATACAGCAAGAACACCATCATCGGTCAGAAGGGCCTCGCCATCACCGGATTCAAAATTGAGTTCCTCAATCTCCTCAGTGCAATTAACGGATTCAAAAGAATAATAAAAATCAAATCCCTTTTGTGTTGAACTGTGATTCACCGCAATGGATACAGCGTTGCTTGCAGGGTTAACTTCATACCACTTTCCGCTGTCTCCTGCATATAAGAGCCCATTGGGGTGAGCTGCCAACGATTCTACATCTTTGGAACCAGAAATCGTGACTGCCAGACTTAATGCACCGTTCGGAAAAGATGCAAAACGATAAATCTGACTGTGATCGGTATTGGACTTTACAATATAGACAGAGCCGTCTGCACCAGAGGTTAGTCCGCCAACAGTGAAACTGCCACTAACATCCAGCGTTCTAACGAAAGTCGCTGAGCCATCAGACTCACTTAATGAATATATTTTTTTGCTCGTTCGTGTGACACCATAGAGTGAACCATTAACAAATTGAAGTGCAGAAATTTTATCAGAGCCGGATAAGCCTGTACTGCCAAGATTAACTGGTCTTACTGGTGTAGATGAGTCAAGGTCGAGTAGAGAGAGGTCAATTCTGTACAAGATGCTGCTGCCTGTACCATTGTCGATTAAATATATCCCGCCCGATGTGAAAGTGAATGCCTCTACATCTAGCGTTGTTTCTAGTTCGCCTTCACTATTTGAAAAGGTATATCCATCTGTAAGTATATAGTAATTAAGGCTAGACCCATCGTCATCAATCGCCCACACTGTTTTGCAGACCATATCTTTAGCTATTGGCATTTGAGTAGAAGCAAGAAGCCCGGGCTTATAAACGAGTGTTTGGTAGCGTGTTTTTTGACGGTCTTCATATGGTAGGTGAATAGGCCAGCTTATTTCTGCAAAGAGCATTAATGAGATTGGCTGATCATCACCGCTGCCATATTCTGTTTCAGACTTCCATGCAAGTATCTCAGCACTAAAATCTTTTCCAAGTGCATTTGTACTTTGTACAGCCTTGAATATACCAGAATTATGAACTGTAGGGCTCCACGTATCACCACTTTCAGTTGAAAAATACAATTGATAATTTGCATTGGTGATTAAGGTGGATGTACTCCAAATAGGATTAGATACTGATGTTGGTTTTTCAAGCGGAAATGCTTCCGCTTGAGTCCAGTCTTGTTCCATTCGATTTGACATCTGATGGATGAATTGATCCATTGAATCATTGGCATAACTACGATTAGCTGCGTCCATATTATCTGATAAACCGAGGTTAAAAAGGTTTACCACAGACAACATTACCACCAATATCAACACCAGTGATACTGCAACTTCAATCATATTAAATTTTTGATTCAAAATTCCAATTCCCACAGTATGCCCCTGCCGTTTTTCTCTTTGTTTACATCCCATTTTAATTTCTCCTTTGGTGCCGGAATTTTCATTGGGTGTTGTCATCACTCATTGTTACAAGTATTACCACATCCTGGAAGTCTGACGCAGAAGAAGACCTGTTTGTTGTATATAATTCATAAAGTAGAATTGCCTGATTGTCAGATAGTGAAATTAACCCGGTTTCTGCATCAACATAAGGTGCAACATACTCGGCAATGGAATCCTGGTCACCAAATGCTGCAATTTGAGGTACAGGGTCCCCATCGCGAAGAACATATACATTCGTATTGCTGGGAGCAGAACTTCTTTCCATCCAGGAATTCCAATGCCAATTCTGTGTACCGGAGCGCCGCCGCCTGATCTTCCACGATCTCGCCACAATTGCAATCTCTGTACCCGATTCGAGAACGCCAGCTTCAAAATCATGCTGCTGTCCATCAAGTATATTTCCTGATACTGCCTGGTTAAAAGGTCCGAATGGTTCATAGCTGGCACCACTTATATTAAATTTCAGTGTCACATTCAATTGACCTCCGCTGTAGCTCATGTCACCACCAACGATACGAAATGTTGTGTCCACATCATCAGTAAGAACAATTTCGCCATTCTCAACGTCGAAGTTTGTATCTTCCTCTGTATCCACAGTTACATCGTCGGGTGCAGTTTCAATACAGGGACTATCTTCATCTTCAATTAATTCAGCGTCCTCTGAACTGCAATCACAATTTGTGACTGTCGCATCATCACTTGTAATATCAATCCACCATTTTCCCATAGCATTTCCATTTCCATTGCTTGTATTGTATAGGTTTACTGTCATATCGCCCGTAAGTACATAAGTTTGGCCATTATTAAGCGGGAATATTTCACCGTCGACCATCAAGCCATTTTGGTTGCCATTGCCTTTTGGTTTAAGGCGTATGACTGTGGCATTACCTGAATATCCTGAATAAGCATTTATTAAATTATCCCGGGTAATCGTTCCATCGGGAGTCGTCATAGTAAATTCATTATTAGGACTATTATTTGGATTTATATTTATTGAACCACCCACTTCGCCTAGTGACTCACAAGTCGAACTCATTGATAGGTTTTCCTCACAGTTGGCAGCTTCGAAATTATAATCAAAGTCAAACCCTTGGAGTGTTGTACTATGATTCAGCTCCACTTCGTAAGACTGGGTTTCTGGATAAATCCAATACCATTTGGTGCTGTCTGCAGCATAGAGCAAGCCATTTGGATGAGCTGATAAAGCATTAAGGTCACCAGACCCACCGACTGTTACTGCAAGCGTCAACTCGCCAGCGGGGAAAGATTCAAAGCCATATATTTCACTTTCATTACCGTTTGTCCGCGAAACATAAACACTTCCATTCGCTCCTACCGTCATGGCACCCACTTCGAAACTGCCATTTATATCCAGGTTTGCCGAAAATGTCGCTTCGCCTGTTGAGGAATTTATCGTGTAGACCTTCTTGCTCTTTTTACTTATCCCATAAAGTACATTGCTGATGAATTTCATCGCAGTAATTTCATCATTACCACTCAACCCAGTTCCACCCACATTTGTTGGTTCAACATTTGTTGAGGGATCAAGGTCCAAGGAATCTGCTCCAATGGAATATAATGTATTCGAACTGACGAAGAAAATGCTTCCACCTGAAGAAATCGTTAAGGCACTAGGATCTAATGCTGGTGATAGTTGGCCTTCAATGTTTGCAAAAGTATTCCCTTCAGATAATACATAATAATAAAGATTACTGCCGTCATCATCTATCGCCCACAGTGTCTTACACAACATGGAAGTGTTACTTGTTTCTGTCGACGCGAGTAAACCCGGTTTGTAAATTTGAGTTTGAAAGGATTTTTTGGTCCGATTCTCATATGCCTTTGTTAAAGGCCAACTCAGTTCCACATACATAACAATACTTTGTGGACGATCCTCCCCACTACCATATTCTGTAAGGGATTTCCAAACGCGTATTTCAGCAGCAAAATCCTCGCCAAGGGAATCAGTACTTTGAACAATTCGATAAAACCCCGAATTGTGTATTTGCGAATTATAGGCCTGCAATTCATTTGAACTTTGATAATTTAATTGATAATTCGCATTGGTAATTAAGCTGCTTACACTCCAAATAATGTCGCCCTGCGTTTCAGCTTGTTCATCAGGAAAAGCATCTACTTCAGTCCAATCCTGTTCAATTCGCGAAGCCATATGATGTATAAATTGATCGAGTGCATCGGCTGCATTACTGCGACTTATCGCCGCTTCATTTACCGCAAATCCCACTTTAAACAGACTGACCGCAGAAAGCATCACCACGAGTACAAGGACAAGTGATACAGCAACTTCAATCATATTAAATGCATGTTTCTTTAGCAGGTTCTTCATTTAGATATCCTTTCTTGAGTGATATAAATATGATGATAAATTCCACTAAAATGATTCTTCTCTTTATTTTTCAGGAATCTCTCATTTCCTAGTAACATTGACTCATCGGGATTTAATAGCCTCATTGTATGTGTAGTCTGTCTCATCATAACCCTTTCTATTTTAATTGCTGGTGTAATAAAATAGCAGGAGGCATGCCAAAGACTTTTTTAGATGGATTTGAACTGAGAGAGCAAAAAAGTGGGGAATAATTGAGACAAATAAATCATCCCTGTGCGCTATTTAAATCACAAGCTGGAGAATTATATCCAATCTTTTTTTAGTGAATAAAGCGGGATAAATAAATTTTCAAAATGGAAGTAAAAATTGAAGCAGTCTAAGACTTAGACTATTAGAAAGTTTGTCTCAACTTCTAAGTTTTGTATATCTTTGGCTCAACCTTCAATTTTTTTATACGGTAATTAAAGATTCGCTGAGTTGTTCCCAGAGCACGCGCTGCACCTGCACAGTTACCACGGTGGGTTTTTAACGAATCCACCAATATCTCTCGCTCGTAACTGGCCAGTAGTGTATCCAGACTTGCACCATCCAGGGGTACAAATTCTGTATGTGTATCGCTGGCAGTTTGCACAGATGGCGGCAAATTAAAACCATGTATCACATTATCAGCAGATGTTAAAACGGCATGCTCTATACAGTTTTCAAGTTCACGAACATTTCCAGGCCAGTGATAACTCATCATCATATTTATCGCTGTAGTGGAAATACGCTTAATTTTTGTATTATAGGTTTCGTTCGAACGCTCAAGGAAGAAATCTGCCAAAAGTATAATATCACTCTTACGTTCACGTAAGGGGGGCAGGTGAATTGGAAAAATATTTAACCGGTAATAAAGGTCTTCACGAAATATCCCCTCTTCCATTAAGTCTTCCAAATTACGACTGGTTGCAGCAAGAATACGGACATTCACTTTTATAGGATCATTGCCACCCACGCGTTCAAATATGCGCTCTTGAAGCACCCGTAATAAGCGTACCTGTACCGACGCGGATATATCACCAATTTCATCCATAAATAGGGTGCCGCCATTGGCTTGTTCAAAACGGCCTAAACGCTGCTGCACGGCTCCGGTAAAAGCACCCTTCTCATGGCCAAAAAGCTCGCTTTCCACAAGGTTTTCAGGTAAAGCTGCAATATTTACACTTATAAATGGACCGTTTTTTCGAGTACTACTAAAATGTAATGCTCGCGCCACCAGCTCTTTACCAGTACCAGACTCTCCACGAATCAATACATTTGCTGGACTATTTGCCACTTGCGCAATGCGATTGTATACATTTTTCATTACCGCACAATTACCCAGAATATTGCTCGGCTGGTACTGGGCACCAAGTGCTTGCCGCAATTGCTTATTTTCAGCGGTTAAAGATTCAATCTCATCTAAATGGTGCTGAAGGTTGCCTACCGCTTCACCCAGGATATTGGCAATCGTCTTTAATAATTCAAGGTCTTTCCTTAACTGCTCATCATCCACAGGTGGCCGATCGATACTCAATGTCCCAATTAATTCTTTCTGACGAATGATCGGTACACATAAAAATGCCAGGTTTTCCTGCTTTGAGCGCGTCCGCCCAAGAAAACGGTCATCAGCAGATATATTAGGGATTAACTCTGCTTCTAATGTCTCCGCTACCTTACCAGTCACGCCCTCACCCACGGCATAATTCCCCCGCGCAACTTCCTCATCGCTCAAACCCTTAGAGGCAACAATCCTTAAGACCGCATCATCAGGATGCTTTAAAGTAAATATTCCACGACGAAAACCCAACTCTGTGTCCAAAATTTCCAAACACTCCTGCAGCAAGGAATCCACATCCTGACTGTGAGCCAGAGCCTGGCTGATACGCGATAATATTTCTAACTGAAAATTGCCACTCAAAATTTAAGACGCTCCATGATTGTCATTCTTAAAAAATAAAGCACTACGATAGTACTAATTTGTCAAAAATAAAGTGCATAAATTACAATTTTGTAGATTTTTACAAGTTGCAAAGTAAGCCATTTTTACTCTGAAATTAAATGTAAACCATTTATACATAGCATTTTGCAATAAATAAGAAATGAATGGCATCACATTAGCTAAAAACCCGGATTGGATTTGTGAAATTGGGATACTGTCACAAATTTTCTGTAATCTCAATTTTGAGGATTGCAGAATTTTAATAAATAATAACAAAAAGGAAACGGAAATGAGTATAAAACTCAATAAACTCTGGTTAA
Organism: Lentisphaeria bacterium; assembly: GCA_013215875.1. Lineage (GTDB taxonomy): Bacteria > Verrucomicrobiota > Lentisphaeria > JABSQK01 > JABSQK01 > JABSQK01. Next base: position 1,780 of record JABSQK010000222.1, on the reverse strand, counting down.
TCCTGATACTCGGATTGGCCACCATGGGAATTCCAGCGTACGCACAAGACGCAGAAGCTCCAAAAGAAGAAGAGGTAAAAACTGAAGCGGTCGAAACAACTGACGCAGCAGCGGAAACAAAAACTGAAGTACCAGCAGAGGCTCCAACAACGGTTAGGCAAAAAGTTGAACTTCTCGAATCTGTATGGGATTATGACCAAGCAGAGCTGGAAAAAAAGGTAAAAGAGAAGCCAGATGATAGTGTTACAGGTTGGATAACCTATTCTTATTCTGATGGATCTACTCGTAGAATATATGCTTCATTTATGATCAAAGACGGCAAAACTGTTGCTGAAGAATATACAACTGCATGGTATGACGCAAGTAACGTATGGATGATGATCGCCGCTGCTCTTGTCTTTATAATGCATCTTGGCTTTGGTACACTAGAGTGTGGACTAACACGAGCAAAAAACACCACAAATATATTGTTTAAGAACGTTTCGATTGTTGCAATTGGTCTTCTGACTTACGCATTAATTGGGTTTAACCTTATGTATCCAGGTGAATGGATATCGAATAATTTTCTAGGGAAAATTGTACCTGGTATAGGAAGCTCAGACATAACAACAGCATACAATACAGGGTATACATACTGGACAGATTTCCTCTTCCAGGGAATGTTTGCTGCAACTGCTGCTACAATTATTTCAGGTGCCGTAGCTGAACGTATCAAGCTCGGACCATTCCTGATTTTTGTTACATTCTACGTAGCAATAATTTATCCGATTGTTGGTTCCTGGCAATGGGGCGGCGGCTGGTTAGCTGAAAAGGGATTCTACGATTTCGCTGGTTCTACCATCGTACATGGTGTTGGCGGATGGGGCGCACTGATTTGTGCATTTATCCTCGGACCACGTATTGGCAAATATACAAAAGGTGTAAGCAAAGCACTTCCAGGACACAATCTGCCTTTGGCAACTGCTGGTGTATTCCTCCTATGGTTAGGCTGGTTTGGATTTAACGGTGGTTCCGTATTAAGTGCAGATCCAGAAGCAACTTCATTCACACTTGTTACGACATGCCTGGCTGCTGCTGCTGGTGTTATGGGCGCAATGGCTACATCATGGGTCATACAAAAGAAACCTGATTTAACTATGATTCTAAACGGTGCTCTTGCGGGTCTTGTTGGTATCACTGCCGGTGCAGACAGCATACCTGTAAAATGGGCAATTGTTGTTGGCCTTGTTGCTGGTATTCTTGTTGTTGCAGCCGTACTGGTTATCGACCAGGTACTTAAAATTGACGATCCCGTCGGTGCGATCAGTGTCCATTTAGTATGTGGTATCTGGGGAACACTCGCTGTTGGTCTATTCGGTGGTCCAGATTTCAGTTTCACTACACAGCTTATCGGCGTTGTTGCTGTTGGTGCATTTTGTATAGTTGGTGCAGGTGTGCCGTTCTACATCTTGCACAAAACTGTTGGTATGCGTGTAAGCGAAGAGGAAGAAATACTAGGATTGGATATTTGTGAACACGGACAGGAAGCCTATAGTGGATTCCAGATCTTCACGAATCAATAATTGCTAAGGAGAAAATAAAATGAAATTAGTAGTAGCTTATATACAGCCTCAAAAGCTGAACGATGTAAAGCGTGCTTTATTCGATAAAGATATCTTCAAAATATCTGTAACCAATGCTCTTGGCTGTGGTCAACAAAAAGGCTTCCACGAAAATTACCGTGGAGCTGATATTGAAGTAAATCTATTGAAGAAAGTCCGCCTCGAAATTGCAATTAATG
>JABSQK010000221.1 GCA_013215875.1 Lentisphaeria bacterium | reverse complement strand
TATGCCATCTGGCTGGACATGGATGAATAATAATAAATTTCACAGACGCTACAGCGATGGCAGTCATAATGTGCAACCCGTTTTTAATGCCAATGGTATCCTCTTTGAAACTCATCCTGATTACTTCCCTTTGATTAAGGGGAAACGCAAAGACTGCAACTGGAATACATATTATAATACAAACAGAAAAAAGAATAAAGTCCACGGATTTTCATGGCAACCATGTTTGAGTAATCCTGATGTGCAGAAAATGTTTATCGATACTGCCCGTAAAAACTTTGATGGTGGATTTGCTGGAACAGAATTTTTTGGAGGACGTAAGGATGCGGTCGATTTTTCGCTTCATTTCAATGATGGTCAGGGAAATTGTGAATGCAAAAACTGCGTAAAGATGAATGTCAAAGGAACGCCTGTCAGGTTTGGCCGCCAATTGACATTTGCTAAAATAATTGCCAGGGAAACGTATAAAACTCACCCAAATAAAATTTTATGGCTGACCTGCTATGGAAACGCTATTCCCCCTGAAGAGGCTCTGAAGGACTTGCCACCGAACCTCTATTTTACAGTCTGTAGTGATCGTGCTCAATATCGCGACGCTAAGTTTCGGGCAAAGGATGAAGCAGATCTCAAGCGTCTATTAACCTATGCAAAGGGTGTTGGGCTTTACGAATATTTTTACGGGTATGGTTTTGTTATACCTCGTATCTACAGCAGACTTCTTGCATCATCCTTCAAAAAAGCGCATAAGATGGGAGCCATGGCAGTTACTGGCGAGGCCTATTGTAACTGGAGTTTGGATGGTCCTAAGCTATGGGTTGCATCTAAGTTAATGTGGAATCCAAACCTGGATGTAGGAAAATTAACAGATGAGTTTTGCACGATAATGTTTGAAGAAGCCGCTGACCCAATGCGCAAGCATTTTGAATTAAGTGAAAGCAATTGGGAAAAGCAGAAAGGGAAAGGACGTTGTCAATTTAAATGGTGGCAGGACATGACGCAGTTGCAATTGATGTCGCTTAAAGTTATGAAAACCAGTGAAGCCTATATTGACAAGGCCTTGAGCATGGATGTGTCTGATGAAGTAAAGGAACGGATCAGGTTTTACCGCGATGGCTTTAAGACAACATCGAACTTTATAAGCATGTATCATCCAGCCGCGAAAAAAAGCAACATTGATGCGATTATTAAAGACATGGATGATAAGTTGAAACTTAGGGATCCGGCTATTAAGTTTGCTCAAACGCTCTTGAAAGATCCGCTGTATTTTCATGTGTGGTCAGGAGGTCCGTTAAAAACCCATCAGACGCTTCAAATACATCGAGTCGATTTTGCTCTGTCTCATGGGATGCTTAAAAATGCAAAACTTCTTTCCCGTAAAGTAACAGAATTAAAAGGCGCAAAAAACACTCTGGAACATTCATTGGCCGCAATTAAAAAGTATATGGCCGCTCATCCCGATGCCAAAGCACTGCAGCGAATACTGGATAAGCCAAATGAATTTTTCCCCCAACAAATGACTGCAATTCGTACAAAAAAAACGATGCGAGTAGACGGCAAAGATAACGAGTCTGCATGGAAGAAAATTCCAGCACAAGGTGATTTTGAATTGAGTCGCATTAATACCATGATTAAACCGAATAACATCCATAAGGATAAAGCCACACCTAATTCCGCGACTACATTTCGAATCACATTTGATAAAACAAAACTCTATATTTTCGTAAGTTCTGAAATTAAAAAAAATCAGCTAAAGATGAAGCAACGAAAGGAAGATAATTATAATATTATCTCCGATGATTTAATTCAGATTAAATTCGACGCCAATAGCACAGGAAAAGAATTCCTATCAATGCAGCTGAATGCACTGGGTAACAGTCGCACGACTAAAAATGGGGACGCCAACAAATGGAATCCTGTTTTTGACTGCAAGTCAATTGTCACCGATGATACCTGGAAACTGGAGATCGCCATTCCGTTTGAAGAGATGGGAGTTATTGGCGTTGATGGTGCATTTGAGGGTGGTAAATCCTGGCGCTTCAATATAGGTCGTAAGGCTGTCAGGGACCGACAGGCTTCTGCCTGGGTACGGGTTCCCCACACTGAAAAGTTCGGGAATGCAGATAATTGTGGTGTTATTTATTTTGAAAAAGCTAAATAAAAATAGACCCATTAATTAATAAGTGAAAATTCAATAGGTGAAAAAAGTAATGGAAATAAAGTTTAATGTATTATGTATGTTCGTGATAGGTTTTTTGCCCATATGTGTATTTGGCGGAACGACTAAAAAGGCGGCTTATACCGTCGTGCCAACAAAAAAAGCACCTGTAATCGATGGTAAGTTAAATGATGCGGTATGGAAGAAAGCAAAATTTCAAACAATGTATGCATTTGCCTCCCTGGAGGAACAAAAAAGAAGCAAAGCAATTCCCGGTACCCGCTTTGCTATCTCAGCTGATACTAAAAACCTTTATGTCGCTTATAAATGCGAAGATCCTCATATTAACAGGTTGAAGAAAAAACGAACTGCATATGATAGTTATACCTGGGATGATGATTCTGTTGAATTGTTTGTTGATTTTGATAATACAAAACACAGATTTGCCCGTATCGCTCTCAGTGTTACAGGGGCTATATACGACAATGCATACCTGCAATATGGCTTAAAGGATATACAATGGAAATTTTTTAATATCAGGGGAATAAAGGGAGCTGCCAATATACAGAAAGATGGATGGACTGGCGAGTTGTCTATACCATTTGCTGGGTTAAATGTTGCTCCAGATAGATCGGGAGATTGGTCTATGAATTTCTTTAGAACCAACAGAACTATGAAAAAAGGGCATCATAAGACCTATTCGAGTTGGGGCTTATACAGAAAGAAACCTATAAAAAATTACTTTAAGAATTTCGAGCCGATCAATATCATTGGTGCAGTGCAAAAAAACGATGCTGTATTCAAACTTTTCCAAAATGTAAAAGGCATTCCAAACCCTGTTTATACTAAGAAAGAATTAAAAGAGGTCATGCACTGGCGGAACAAATACTGGTATGATGTGAAACCAGAAACATTTCCCATGATCGTCATTCCAGAAAAAATTCCCTTAGAAAAAATCATGTTTTATCTGGATGAAAATGGTAAAAGGCAAGCCATAAAAACAGCTGCACATTTAGAAATAAAGCGTAAACAAATGCTGGGGAATGTCGAAAAAGTCATGGGTAGCTTACCCAAGCGCGTTAAAAAGTCGAGCTGGAAAGCATATGATGTCCGTGTTTCTAAAACCTTGATCAGAGGACGATCTACCAAGAAAACGATTCACTTCTTTGTCGCCGAGGGTGAAGAAGTTCATGCCAACCTTTATGAGCCTATAGGCATGAAGCCTGGCGATAAACTCCCTGCAATAGTCGCGATGCATCCGACCCACAATTCTGGTAAAGAGGCATTTGAAAAATGGCCCAACAATAATTTTGTCTTTGAATTAGCCATGCAAGGATTTATCGTCATCGTTCCAGACTTTCCCAGCAAAGGCGGATCCTTAAAGTATGACTTCAAAGCGGACCGCTATGCATCCGGTCCTTTAAAAGGACTCTACAATCATATGACCTGTGTGGATATGTTGCAGGTTCATCCCAATGTTGACCCGGAAAAAATTGGTACTATTGGTCACTCACTTGGTGGCGCCAACGTTCTAAATTTAGCGGCCTTTGATACGCGCATCAAGGTTGCCGTATCGAGTTGTGGCTGGACAACACTGCGAACAAAAGTGATGTTATCAGAAAAGCACATGGCGACTGAGTATTTCATGCCCAGATTCAAAACTGTTTACAAGATGGATCTGGCCAAATTTCCTTTTGAATACACCGAACTGGTAGCGGCAATTGCGCCACGGGTTTTCTTCTCAAATTCGCCCCTGGCTGATGGTGTACATACAGGATGGGGACCAAAGGCTGGAGCGCCGATCATTCGTGAATACTATGCCGCTCATAATGCCAAAGATGCATTTCAATTTTACCAACCGAGAGCAGGGCATGCGTTTCCCTGGACCTATAGGCAGATGGCATACAAAAGCATGCGTGATGTCTTAAATTATCATCCCGATGGAAACTTGGGCTTGTTGGCAGACAGAAAAGGAAAAGCTGCTATTCCTAAGCTTAAGCAGTCATTAAAAAGTCCATCTCAAAAAACTCGGCGCATTGCCGCGCATCATCTTGGTGTATTAGGCGACAAATCTGGATTGTTGGTTCTGAAAGCAGACTTTAAGAGTGTTGCTAAGATCCGATTAATAGTCTTGGATAAAGCTTCTAATAAGGGTGCTAAAGATGTGAACGAGGAAACTTTAGCACTTGCTACCGTGTTGGCTGAGTTAGGCGATACTAGTGGGTTTTCTTTTATTGAGAAACTATCAGTGAAGGGCGATGCAGGACAACGGTGGCGGGCATGTATTGCTCTATGCCGCATGGCGAACATAGACAAAAAAGTCTTGAAATCCGCTGGCGTAAATCCAGTCGCTGTTTTGAAAAAGATGGCAGCTGAAGAACCAGACTACAGTGTCTTTTTTGTTTTCTTAGATCGTGTTCATAAGATACTAAGAAATAGATCCGACATGATCGCTATTTTTGCGATTGCAAAAGAATCCAAGTTTCATAAGAATTCGCCTAAGGGCATGAAACATCCTGTTGCAGAAGCGTTTCATTTTGTCGCAGTGCGTGATAGAAATAGACCTTATGACTACAAATAATGATGGTCCAACATCGTCTTTATTCAAAGCCCTGAAGTTTCGGGGAAATGCAACTTTAGCAACGATTGATGAAACTGTTTTTTCCGAGGACATGGCAGCTGCCCTGCAGCATGCGCCTGACGGGAGACGCACCTTTTGGGGCATTCCTTTTCATGTAGATTCTGTAGCGCTGCTTTCAACGCAAGCAGTTACAATAAAGCTAAATTCTATAAAAACGCCTTGGTTGGTGTTTATGCACGTCGCGGATTTATTGCCACAACTGCCAAATAAACAAGGTTTCTACGATCACTCTAAAGGTCAAGGAAGCTTAGGCGATTGTGCCGCTACTTATTTATTTAGATACACAGATGGCACGGAAGTTTCTGTTCCTATTCGACGTCGGCATCAAATCGCCTACTTTCAGGAAGATGCTGGTGAAACTTGCCTGCAAGCCGTGAGTCATTTAAATCCAATTCCCCTTTCTCAAGATACGGAATTTGGCTGGATCTTTGGGCAAATGGGACAACACCCACGCAATTGGGGACCTGAAGCACATTGGTTAAATTGGCTTTGGGCCTGGGAAAACCCGCATCCTAATAAAGCGATTAAAGAAATTGTTTTGCAACCTGGTTCTGGTCCGGTTCTTTTATCAGCAATCAGCAAGAGTTCGTGTAAAACAAATCCTTTACTTTGGCAACGCCGCAAAAAAGTTTTAGTAAGCCTAGCCAATACAACGACCTTTGATCCCGTTATTGATGAGCAGGGCTGTCATAGTCAGTTTGAGTTAGATATGGGCCAAATTATCTCTGTAGAAGCTCGCGCCAGCTACCCCAAAAAAGGGTGGGCAAGCTCATCAGTATATGAGCCACCGAAATTGTCTACCCATACGGTTCTTTTAGAATACACCGCACATCCGGAAGCACTGTTACACCTAGTTGATGACGGAAAAAAAATACCCCTAAACAAACTTGGAAAAGTTAGCGGTACTGGTGTAAAGATAGTGACCCCTGCAGATCAACGAGTGACGATAAAAATCGTTGAAAAGGGTAGCCGTAAAAGACTTGCGGCAAAACTACATTTACACGGTCAGGAAGGTGAGTACCTTGCGCCTCTTAATCGGCGGCGTAAACCAAGTAAACGGGTGATGGAACATAACTCGCCCGATTGGATTCACGAAAATGATCATGTCGCCGCATACATAGATGGTGAGACCGTGGTCGATTTACCACTGGGCACAGTTTATGTAGAGCTAACTAAAGGTTTTGAATACAAACCGATTCGCAAAGCGATCACCATCAAAGAAAGTACAAAAACCATCACTCTGACTTTAGAACGCGTACTTGATTGGCGGGGGCAGGGATGGGTGACTGCAGATACACATGTGCATTTTCTCAATCCCGTCGCAGGCATGTTAGAAGGTGCCGCGGAAGGTATCAATGTGGTTAATTTATTGGTCATGCAAATGGGGGAGGCCTTTTCAAATGTGGGTGAGTTTGATGGCAAAACAACTTGGGGTTCTGAGGAATCCGGTGGTGATGGCGAATATCTTTTGCGGGTAGGTACGGAAAATCGGCAGCATATCCTCGGGCATATTTCCTTGTTAGGTTATAAGGGCAATATGATTGTTCCGCTTTCGACTGGGGGACCTGCCGAATCGCCGATTGGAGACCCGCTGGACTGCAGTCTTGCTCAGTGGGCGCGTCAGTGCCAAGAACAAGGCGGACTCGTCATCTGTCCTCATTTTCCAGATCCTCGTATGGATGGTGCCAGTGTAATCGTCGATGGCTCGGCTGACGCTGTAGAAATGCACCTTTTACCACACCACAATTTCTACGCTGGTATAAGCCCTTATTCTTTGTCTGATTGGTACCGTTATTTGAATTGCGGTTATCAGTTGCCAATTGTTGGAGGCACAGACAAGATGGATGCTAAAACCGCCTTGGGTTGCATACGCACTTATACGCGAATCCGCAACGATGAATTTACCTATGATAATTGGATGCAGGCGGTGCGACAGGGCGAAACCTTTGCTACGTGTGGGTCCTTACTGGACTTTTCGGTGGAGGGCAAAGCAATGGGCTCTTCTATACCTATGAGCAACAAGGGTGGAACCGTCGCAGTCAATTGGAAAGTGGCAAGCTGCACTGTGCCAAGTTCCAGAGTTGAACTTATATGCAATGGTGAAATCATCGAAAGTAAATCAATCACGGGGAAGTCAGCCACTGGTATATGGAATGTAAGAGTCGACCGAAGTTCCTGGTTGGCACTTTTGGTCCGCGGTCATTTTCCTGGGCGCCCGGAAGTGATAACGGCACATTCGTCATCGGTATTTATTGCTTGCAAAGGCTCACCTTTTTTCTCTGCCGCTGATGCAGTCACCATACTGGATCAAATTGAAGGTGCCCAAGCCTATTTGGAAACTATAGGTGTTCGCACAGTCGATCGCCGCTTTAAAGCGATGCAGCTTGCCTTGCAGGCCACGCATCGCAAACTCCATAATCTAATGCATCAAAATGGGGTCTTTCATGATCACAGTACGACAAATCAGCACCATGAGCCCGGTGAGCCGATTTAGGCGCCGGTGATTTAATTAGATAGTATGAGAATGCTGAGCTCCTGTATTTGGCACTTCGAGTGCGTTGTTGTTGACTGCTAATGTAGCACATCGTAGGAGCTCAGCATTCTCATACTATCTAATTACTTAGTATTCTCGTCGTCAATATACCATTGTTCTGGCAACATGAATTTTTCGTAACTGCTGTGTCCCCAGACACCCGTCTTTACTACATTTTTAAGGCGGTTATTTATAATGATGGGAACGGGGGTGTGACCCACGGTACCTATGACCCAAAGGTTTTCTGCCAATTGCTTTCCCAGCTCATCCAGAGCCTGCATATTGCCTTCTTTCGCCTTCATGCCAAGGGCCTGTAATTTCTTAATGTCCTCGGGTGGTTCGACGCCAACTTTTCCATTTGTCAGGAACCAGCTGCCCCATTGTGTCCAGCCGGATGCCGGGCCACCCATAATTGGCGACAGACCACGAACGATTGCACCGGTGGAGTAGCTGGGCATGACGCCATCCATATTGTGCCCTTTTATATCATAATCTGAATTAAAACTTCGTTGCCAAAAAGAAGAAGAGCCCACAACATCAATGCCGATTTTTATGCCAATATCTTGCCAATATTCAACAATCAATTCATTGAGTTCTATCTGCCCGAAGTAAATGGAGTCGGCCCACATAAGTTTTATAGAAAAAGGTGATCCATCGGGCATTTCTCTGAAACCATCACCATTGGTATCTTTCATACCCATCTCATCTAATAATTTTTTTGCTCTTTCGGGATCGTAGTCTGCAAAGGATTTAGCATACGCTTCTTTGAATAAAGGGTGGGTAACCGGAAAGGTGGCTTGCATGGGTATTCCCTTGCCGAAGAAAAAACGCTTGTTAACTTTTTTTCTATTAATGGCCAAAGACATGGCCTGGCGAAAACGCTTGTCCATGAATATCGGTATGTACTGTGGATTGGCGGTGTTGTTAAAATTAAACATATAGAAAGGAAAACTCGAAGAGCTATTCACCCAGATTAATGTTTTATAGCCGCCTTTTTTTTCCATTTTTTTATAAAAAGGTACATTACTGGCGCTCAGCATAGAATAGGCAATGTCTGCTTCGCCTGTGGATGCTTTTAATTCAGCGATTTGAACACTGGATGCTAAATTTGTGCGGACATAATCAATATAGGGGAGTTGGTTTCCCTCTGTATCGACAAAGGGGTAATATGGATTTCGTTCATATAAGATTTCGGTCTGAGTCCGCTTTGAAACAATATAGGGCAGCATTGTTGGTACAGCAAATCTGGCGAACAAGGGTTTTGATGCTTCCTTTAATATGGCGATGAACATTATTTCTACACTCTCAAAGCCTTTTTCTTTAGCAATTTTCTTAGCCGCTTCCATGCCTATAAATCCGGGATGGATTTTCTTAATATAATGAGATGGTTGGATATCGCATTGATTATTCTTCAAGCTAGTGGCGCTATGGATAATGATCATGCTATGATAGTTGGGGTCTTTACTATTAAAATTGAGCTTTACTGTATATGGGTCGATGACATCAATACTTTTTATTCCCGGAGGGTGATCTAGTGGACCTCTACTGGTAACACGCTTATCGCCAACGATATGGTCGAACCAGAATCTGTACTCAACTGCGGGTA
>JABSQK010000220.1 GCA_013215875.1 Lentisphaeria bacterium | reverse complement strand
TCTTTCATTCGTTTGCCTAATTCTTTACCCAGCTTTTTGAAATTTGCCACTGCTGAAAGTTCGACGAGCTCCAGTTCATTTTCTTTTACGCTAACAGATTTAACATTCAGTTCTTCCATGACAATGTCTTTTATTTCATGCAAGTGGTCCCGTGTCTGTTCATTTAGGGAAACAAGAATGATCTCACTCAGTGGCTGCCGAACACGAATTTCTGCTTGACTGCGCAGGTATCGGCCAAGGCTCACGGAGGTCATGGCGCATTGCATGACACTATCAAGATTTTCATTCAGGGCAGATTCTGAATACTCAGGATAATCGCAGAGGTGCACAGATTCCGGCATATCTTCATGGCGCAAATTTTTGTAAATGCTTTCTGTCAAGAACGGAATAAAGGGAGCGGCCGATTTACAAAATGTAATAAGTACATGATAGAGTGTGGCGTATGCTTCTGCTTTGTCCGTATCGTTCTGGCTTTTCCAGAAACGGCGTCTGCTACGCCGGATGTACCAGTTGGTCAATTGGTCGACAAACTCAGTGAATCTCAAAGATGCAGATTGTAGGTCGTAGTTGTCCATGCTGTGGCGCAGGTCTTTCACCATTCCCTCAAGGCGGGAGATGACCCACTGGTCGAGCGGATTGTTCAGATCTTTTGGGAGAGTATGGGCGCCTTCAGGCTGCCAGCCATCGACATTTGCATAGGTAACAAAGAAGCTGTATGAGTTCCAAAATGGAATGAGTACGGAGCGCATTGTTTCCTGTACACCATCTGTGGAAAACTTAAGATCGTCGCAGCGAACGACAGGCGAACATAGCAAGTACAAGCGCATGGCATCTGCACCATAGGTATCCATGACCTTTGTCGGGTCGGGATAATTCTTTAAGCTCTTGGACATTTTTTTGCCATCCTCGGCAAGCACCATGCCATTTACAATGACATTTTGAAATGCGGGTTTGTCAAACAGGGCTGCCCCAAGAACGGTCAGTGTATAAAACCAGCCACGTGTTTGGTCCTGCCCTTCGGCAATGAAGTCTGCGGGAAAATGTGAATCCAACCAATCCTGGTTATTGAACGGATAATGTTTCTGGGCATAGGGCATTGAGCCACTCTCAAACCAGCAGTCCAGCACTTCTGTGACGCGCTGCAGTTTTGTGCCGCCCTGCCCTTCAAGCTCGATCTTGTCAACAAAATGTTTGTGAATATCGGTAATTGTCTGGCCCGATAAAGATTCAAGCTCAGAGACACTACCGACGCAGATAATTTCACCACTGTCTTCATTACGCCAGATTGGCAATGGGCAGCCCCAATAGCGGTTACGAGAAATAGCCCAGTCTCTGGCACCTTCGAGCCATTTTCCAAAGCGTCCGCTTTTCAGATGATCCGGTACCCAGCGTATTTGATTATTCGCATTGATCATTTTGTCTTTTATTGATTCAACATCGACAAACCAGGTGCTTATCGCTTTATTCAATAATGGCGATTCACAACGCCAGCAATGGGGATAACTATGGTGGTATTGCGTTCGGTGGATCAGATTGCCGGCGTCCTTTAAGTCCTTGATAATATCTTTATCACAGTCTTTAACAAAGCGGCCAGCATAAGCGGTAATTTCACTGCTGTATTTCCCTTCATTATCTATCGGACAAACAACTGGAATATTATTTTCTTTGCAGACGCGATTATCATCTTCACCAAAACCTGGTGCTGTATGAACAATACCGGTACCATCGGATGTATTTACAAAATCGTCCGCGACTATTTGGAATGCACCTTCGTTGCGCAAGTCTTCGAAATAAGGATAAAGAGGTTTGTATCTTTTTGATAGTAATTCCGAGCCTTTAAATGTTTTTATGATGTTTGGCTCTTCCTTCCAGTAAGCCGAAACTCGAGCAGCAGCAAGAATATAATGTGTGCCCTCATCATCGACCTCGACATAGTCTATATCATTGCCGACTGTGAGTGCCAGATTGCCGGATAATGTCCAAGGTGTCGTCGTCCAGGCAAGGTAGTAAGTATCTTCATCATCACACGACTGGAAACGCACTGTAATGGCGGGATCTTCAACATCTTTATAGCCCTGATTGACTTCAAAATTCGACAATGGCGTGGAACATCGCGGGCAAAACCACATGATCTTATTGCCCTCATAGATAAGTTTTTTATCCCACAATTGTTTAAAGACCCACCAGATGGATTCCATGTAGCTAAGGTCCATGGTCTTATAACCATTCTCAAAATCGACCCATCGCCCCATGCGTTCAACAATGACTTCCCATTCCGAGCTGTACCTTAAAACAATCTTGCGGCATTCTTCGTTAAATTTATCAATGCCGAATTCTTCAATATCGGTTTTGCTTTTCAGTCCCAGTTCTTTTTCTACTTCATTTTCTACAGGCAAGCCATGGCAATCCCAGCCAAAGGTGCGTTCGACATAATTACCGCGCATTGTTTGGTAGCGTGGGATTACATCTTTTATCGTGCCGGCAAGC
>JABSQK010000022.1 GCA_013215875.1 Lentisphaeria bacterium | reverse complement strand
AATATCAAAAGAAACATCGTTGACTGCCGTTAATGGACCGCGTTCAGTTTTGAAGACGGTTTTTAAATCGTCAATTTTTAAAATGTAATCTTTCTCACTCATCCAGAGCATCTCGTTTCATTTGGATCTCATCGAAGCCACTTAAACCAATTTCGTCGATTCTCAAACAGGCAGAAAAATGCGCCGGTTTTACTTCCTTTAATTGAGGGACCTCTTGCTTGCATATATCAGTGGCATAAGGACATCGTGGGTGAAAAGCGCATCCGCTAGGGATATCTGTAGGGTCAGCTATTTCTCCTTTAATGATCGTTCTTTTTTTGTCCTTCCTGCCAACCGCAGCGATAGGAATAGAATTAAGAAGGCATTCTGTATAAGGATGCTTTGGCGATTTAAATAGCTCTTCTGCAGGGGCAACCTCAACAATGCGCCCCAAGTACATAACCGCTACACGGTCACTAATATGCTCAACGACACTTAAATCATGAGCGATAAATAAAAGAGTAAGGTTTAAGCTTTTTTGCAATTCGATAAATAGGTTAATTATTTCTGCCTGCACGGAAACATCCAGAGCCGACACAGGTTCGTCACAGATGATTAAGCGAGGCTCGATTATTAATGCCCGGGCGATGCCGATACGTTGACGTTGACCTCCACTTAGCTGGTGAGGGAATCGACTCATTGATTCAGGGTCTAGCTGCACCAAAAGTAGCATCTCACGGACTTTGTCCATAATCTCATCAGTCGAAAGTTTCGAGTTTACCCTTAGGGGCTCTGCGATAATTTCGGCAACCGTCATACGCGGATCCAGCGAAGATCTTGGATCTTGAAATACTGTTTGAACTTCGCGTCTTAGGGTTTTTAATACATCTTTATCAACTTTGCATACATCGTCAACCCAGTCACCACTTTTTAGACGAAAGCGAATCTCACCAGCACTTGGTTCTATTAAACGCGTTAGTGCCCGACCAACAGTTGTTTTGCCACTTCCGGATTCACCAACAAGCCCTAAGGTTTCTCCCTCGTAGATAAAGAAACTTAAATCATTGATCGCGTGCACATTGCCGACTATTTTCCTGAATAGACCTTTATGGATGGGGAAGCGTTTCTCAAGATGCTTGACTTCCAGTATCTTGCTGCGATTAGTTTCCTGCATTAGTACAACGGCCTTATTACAGTAAAAAAAGCAAGCTTTTCTAGAGTCGCTTTTATGATGATCTCGTACATGAAGGGTCAGTATTCAAGATATTAAAAGCCTCAGTAGTAGTGTAGGAATTATTCATATAATTATACGCCAATTTAATGCTGTCTTTCAACTATTTAATTTACTCTCGGGACAAAAGCTCTACAGAATATGAAGCTATCGTCTTAAGTTTAATTGTCAAGAAAATAGCCATCTCGAGACATGAGATATTCATGTAGAAATCGTTGCAGAAAGTACCTGTTTAACTCGTCTTACACAGGTATCCAGATCGGCCAAAAACAGGCTAGGGGATTAGGACATTGATATCAACTGACAGGGATGTTAATCGTTGGCTAGTGTGTATTCTGATTCTATTATGTCGTAGTGCCATGCGTAATTCACATGACCATCAAGATACAACTGATTGAGGCCTCGATTGTGTACAGGTGCTGGTATGTTGAGTATATTATTATCTGCTGCGTAGATTCCAGGTACGTAGAAGTTAACCCATCGAGTTGGCCAGCTACTGGTTTGAAGCAGTTGTTTATGATTAGAATCTGCAAGAATCACTGTTCCCGGTGGGACCAATTGCCTTTTAATAGCTAACTCTATTTGGCCCGGTATACCATTATTTCGACCATTTGCATATTCAAGATCTTGGTTATAGCCGTAACCGACATACATCGCCGCGTGTAAACCAGGGTTGGATGGACAGGCTAAAGTTGTATCTGGGAATAGTGGGTCCTGTTCAAGATAGGACGCCAGTCCTACATCGGTAGAGTACCAATACAGACCGCCAGTAGTATATCCAGCAGTTTGAGTAAAATCCTGCGGAACCATATAGTCGTAGTTATCATCTGCATAAAGGAAAATCGCTAGGCCAAGTTGCCTTAAGTTGTTTACGCACGTAGCTCGATTTCCTTTTTCTCTGGCCGTGACCAAAGCTGGAAGCAACATTGCAGCTAAAATGGCAATTATTGCAATCACCACAAGGAGTTCAACCAGAGTAAATTTATATTTGTGATACCTGCTTATCATTCCGTACTGCCTATAGGTTTAATTTACCATCATTTAATATGGATTCATCTCACCCTTACTAACTATAATGTAGTAAATTTCCATGCCAATTCCAAGCTTTTTGTCTTCTAAAGTAAATAAATACAAATTTATTTATTTTGTATTTTATGATTACTTAATCTGTATTATCGACCTTTTTTTAGTAAAACTTAAAATTACCTGAGCGAAATCGTTCTTTTCTTGAGCCCAGCTCAAGATACACAGTTGAATTGCACCTGTTTGTTCTGGGCTCAGATCATAGATGGTATGGATTTTCTAAAAACTTCGATAATTCTTTAATTATAGTCCTTCTTGGTATGATTTTTGCGGTAATTGCGGTATATTAAGTCCATAAACAGTAAGGAAAACGAATGGATATAAGCAGACAAATTGAGCAAGGAATCTGTATTGTGAATATAGATATTGACCGCTTGGATGCCTCTAATGCAGATGATTTTAAGCAAGAAATGAAGGCAATAATTGAGCAATCCAAAGATTTCATTTTTGACCTGCGGTCTTTAGACTTTATCGATAGTACGGGCCTGGGTGCGATACTCACCTGTTTGAGGCGGGTGACCCAAAAAAGCGGTGAGTTGAAAGTATGCAATGTGCACAAGACAATCCTGACCCTTTTCGAATTGGTCCGCTTTCACCGAATTGTTGAAATACATGAAACAGTGGAAGATGCTCTCTCCTCCTATAAATGAAAAAGGCAAGTCATGCCCGATCTGACCTGATAGATGAACTCTACCATCTATATGGTGACCCGACTAGCAAACGCTGGAACTCGTTTTCGTATCGCCGGAAAAAATACCTCTGGATCTTTATTGTAGGCGGCTCCCGCAGTTGCAAACGCTTGCTGGATATTGTCATATCTGTGTGCGCGCTACTTGTGCTCATCCCGCTGTTAATACTTGTTTCCATTTTAATTAAATGCACTGACTGGGGGCCAATTCTTTTTTGGCAAATGCGAGTCGGTTTATGGGGCAGGGAATTCCCGTTCCCTAAATTCCGGTCTATGGTAGTGAATGCCGATAAATTGAAAGATGCGATGATCTCAGAGAATGACCATGGTAAAAACATTACCTTTAAAATGAAAAAGGATCCGAGGGTTACCTGGATAGGACGAATTATTCGACGCCTGAGTATCGATGAATTACCACAATTTTGGAGCGTACTCATTGGCGACTTAAGTTTGGTCGGTCCACGGCCTGCGGTACCGAGAGAAGTCTGCCAGTATACCTTACATGACAGACGCCGGCTTGATGTGAAACCAGGTTTAACATGCTTTTGGCAGGTGAGTGGACGTGGTGATATTCCGTTTCCAGAACAAGTTCGACTCGATGTGAAATACATCGAAAGCCAAAGCCTCTTGCTGGACTTTAAACTTTTACTTTTAACGATCCCTGCAGTACTTAGTGGTAAGGGAGCGTACTGATGACCCAGGCGATAATCGATGCGCGTGGACAGAACGAAATATATTCCGGACAAATCCTCGAACTGATCTACTTTATTGACCGGCCATTTCTTCAACATCTTGTGGAATATCTCGCCGGCCTCGGGTACAGCGAGATGCTCATATTGATTTCAAAAGATTCGATTCGCGTTCGCAAGCTTTTGGGTGACGGAACGAGGTGGGGGATTACGATCGACTATCGTCTTGTGAAAAACGACGCAGCTCTCGACTCCATTGTGGATCAGGATATGGATAAGGAACGTCTGCTTGTACAAGCAGAGGAAATACTGTTTATCGATGCCTTAGCAAAGTGTGCAACGAAATACTGCATTGATGGCCGTATTTGCTGGACCTCTATTCCTCAGGGGCAGTCAATAAACGAGCTTGATGATGACTGCGTTGAAAATATGGCCCCTGGTAGCTATTTGGATATAAGTACGATAAATAATTTCTTAAATACCCAAAGGCAGTTTCTCACAAAGAAAAGTGGTCGCTTATTGCTCGGTGCACATGCATCTGACGATGGTGTGTGGATTTCCCGCAACAATTCTATACACCCGACGGTGAGTATTCATCCGCCTGTATATATTGGTGAAGATTGCATACTGCACCAGG
This sequence comes from Lentisphaeria bacterium, assembly GCA_013215875.1. Classification (GTDB taxonomy): domain Bacteria; phylum Verrucomicrobiota; class Lentisphaeria; order JABSQK01; family JABSQK01; genus JABSQK01. Next base: position 9,507 of record JABSQK010000022.1, on the reverse strand, counting down.
GGGCATGCATTGGACCCAATGTCGTACTGGGTAATAATTGCGTGGTCAGTTCAGATACCAATATCGAAAACAGTTTGATCTGCCCGAATAGTTTTATTGGGCAAAAACTGAATGTACAGGATTCGATTGTGCAGAAGAATTTATTAGTAAATCTGAAACACGATTCCAGTCTGGTGGTTGAAGATGATTTTCTCATTAGTGAAATTCGCGCACCCGTATGGCCGCATGTCATATTTTCATGTATAAGCCGCCTGTGTGCACTATTTCTTTTTATTTCTCTACTACCTGTTTTTGTATTCAACTGCTTAATATTGCTCTGCCGCACTGGCAGCCTAATAAAGACATCTGAAAAAGTTCGCATTCCGCAAACAGATTTTTCACAGAGAAAATTTTTTAAGCACTATAGTTTTCGTGATGGTGATCATAAGAAAAACTGTGACCCCATTTACCACTTTTTTTGCCATTTTATACCCGGTCTGATCAATGTAATAAAGGGCGATATGCTTATTGTAGGCCTGCAGAGCCTCTCGCCTGAGGTCTATGAGGAAATGAGTAGTGACAGGCAGAAGCTTTACTTAAGTTCGCATGCAGGACTCATAACAGAGCTGGATATACTCCCCAGAGGTTATGATGATGAAGACCTTGCTTATGCCTCCGAAGTATTCTACAGCGTACGTATCGAATGGCGTTACCATCTCAAGATTTCATCTCAATATGCACTGAAATTCTGCCATATTAATTAACACTAGCTTTCGGCGATGCTCAAAGTAATCATGCAGACATTTTCATTTCCCTGACGATAAACGATGAAATCTTCACAGATCGATTGGATAATAAAAAGGCCACGGCCGGTTAAATCAGTGTCTTCAAAAGAAGCATCCTGCTCATCGAGATCCCATGATCGCCCGGTATCTTTCATTACAATTAACAGTGATTGTTTTTGTGCACTGCAATGAATCTCAATGGCCTGCTGTCCGTCACCATGCTCAATACTATTATTAAGCAGTTCAGTGAGCACCAGTTCCAGATGATCGTTTCGTATGGCTAAATGCTTGTGATCATCGCGAATTTGGAGAATAACATTGCGTACCTCTTTTGTATCCAGTGCACAACTGTAGTGATTTACACCTTCATTCATATGGAAATTTAAGAGCAGCAACGAACAGTCATCATTCATACTATAGTCTTTTTCATGAAGTACATCGATCATGCTGGTAAGGATCAAGTGATTATCGTTGTGCTGGCATTGCTCAACAAAAAGATCTTGTAAGCCCGTAAGCCCCAGCCCGGTTCCTTTTTTATTTAGGGATTCTGTAATGCCATCTGTATACAGGAGCATCCTGGTTCCAGGTTTTAAATCGATATAAATCAAATCTGCTTCGGCATAGGCTTGTCCGAAATCGATATTCATGCCAATCGGCATACCACCTCTATCCGCCAATTCGAGTATCTCCATGTCTTTGGACAAGAGCAATGGAAACGGATGGCCGCACGATAAGGCTGTCATCTTCTCCTGCCCCTCAATTAATACAGCAATGAACATCGTGACATACATTCCCGGGTCTTCTATATGCCGCCGGAAGAGGCTGCCTATGTGATTGCAATACCATGGCAGGGTGGCATTTTCGTTGTGTTCAATCAGTTCCCGCATGAGTGGTTTGAAAAAAGATACAGCCAATGCCTGTTTAATGCCATGACCACAAACATCGGCTATATAAACGATTTGGTGCCCGGGTAGATCAATCACATCCATAATGTCACCACCGATGCCCATTGCAGGCATATATTTAACATAACTGTCAAAATGACAACTAAAAAAGGGTGTATCTAAAATGAATCCCCGTTGCAAGTTTGCCGCCAGGTCGAGCTCGCGGGCCATGGTTTGCTGCCAGGCCAGATTCGCATCTAAACTTTTTTTCAAATTTATTTGATTGCGGATACGCGCTTTCAGTTCACGGTAATTGAATGGTTTTATCAGGTAATCCACCGCACCCGCTTCAAATGCTTGTTCCATGCTGTCGATATAGTTATCAGCGGTAAGCATCATGATCGGCAGACTGGCAAAGCGTTCATCTGCGTGTAATTCAGCAGCAATTTCAATACCGCTTTGCTCGAGCAATGAAACATCGAGAAGCAAAAGATCCGGTTGAAACTCCAGGCACGTTTTTTGAAGATCCTTGCCTTCATATAAACTCACAATGGAAAACTCATCTTTTAAAAGACTGCGAAGCATCACATGCGTGAGCTCTTCATCATCAAGTAATATAATCTTTCCCTGGCTGTCCGAATGTTCATATTTATCCTGTTTGCCAAAGATGACTTCGAGAATAGAAACGATGCGTTCACGATTGACGGGCTTTTCGATAAAGTTATCGGCTCCATGCTGCATGCCACTAACGGCAATGTCGATACTTGAGTAAGCAGACATAAGAATAACAGGTGTGGCGGGGTGATTTATTTTGATTTCATTTAGTAGATCCAGACCATCGCGCTTGGGCATTTTAACATCTGAAATAATTACATCGTAAGGATTTTTTTTAAACATAGCCAGGGCCTCATCTACGCTTGGAGCAGTATCGAGCTCCCAGATGTTTTTTTTATGACGCAGCAGTCGCTGAATTGCATTCAGAGTAGATGCATCGTCATCGACAATTAATAATCGTTTTTTCAATGCTTACCTTCAATAATAGAGCTTAATTCATCAACTACATTGGCAATGGTATGGTAGCGTTTAACGGGCGTTTTCTCCATCATCCTATGTATGACATCTGCCAGTCTGTGTGGGATACTTGATAACTTTTCCATTTCTTTGGGTTCATAGCTTATAATGCGTGCGGCCAATTGCTTTATATTCATCCCCTCAAAAGGTAATTTTAATGTGATCATTTCATAAAAAATGGATCCCAGCGAAAACATGTCGGAATGTTCATCTGTTTCCTTCTTAGAATCAAATGACTCCGGGCTCATGTAGGCCGGGGTTCCAAGTATGACTTGTGATGCTGTTAACTGCGAATCCTGCACTTTCACCATTCCAAAATCAAGAATCTTTACAGTGCCATCATCTGCAATAAAGAGGTTTTTGGGTGAGAGATCGCGGTGACAAAGACCAGATTCATGAACCGCATTGAGCCCCTCTGCAAGTTGCAGCATCCAGTCGACTTTAGTAAGCAAGGAGATTGATTTATCATTCATGTAATAGTCGAGAGTTTTTCCTTCTAAATATTCCATAACCAGATAGGGAATATTATCTTTCACAGAAAATCCAAAATCGACCAGCGAGATAACGTTTCGATGCTTGATCTGTGAAAGTACTTTGCTCTCTCGAATAAAGCGCTTGTAGGCATTTGTATTATCAATACTGCAGAATCCGGAACGCAATACTTTTACAGCATATAGTCCCTTTCCATCACTTATACGCTTGGCCTTAAATACACAGGAATATGCGCCCTCGCCAATCATTTCCAAAATTGCGTAATCACCAATATAGTGCAGTTCATATTGTTTTTTCGACGAATTTATCTCCATGCACTCAGCGATGCATGTAAGTACACGTTCTTTCGTGAGTGGCTTGGTTAAGTAATCATTGGCTCCGAATTTCATGCACTCAATGGCTGCATCCATCTTTGGCATGGCAGTCATCAAGACGATTCCCATAGACGGCAAGACTTTTGTCAATTCAAGCAGCAATTCTATACCACCTTTACCGGGCATTTTTACATCTGAAAAAACCACATCGTAGCTGGTTTTATGGCAAAGCTCAATCGCGTCATCTGCATTTGAAGCATAATCGACTCGAATGGGTTCATTGCGAAACAGTCGTCTTAAGGTCTGCAGATAGGCCGATTCATCATCGACAAAAAGAATTTGTGCTTCTCTGCTCATTTATTATGCTCCCTCACGGTAAATTGATATTGCTTCTATAACAGGATCTGTTTTTTGATAGGCTTGAATACGTTTGATATGTTCAGCCTGTATACAGGTATCTCCGGGTAGGAGAAGAATCCCCTTTAATGTATGAATGTCTTTTGCACAAATCATTCCGGGACTTAAGCCTTGTACACGAATTTCAATAAGATCACCTTCAACCTTAGAGTCATTCTTGAAAATATCGCCGAGAATCCCCAGTAAGTCAGGATCGTAAACATCCGGTGTTATCTTCGTCAGTATGTCCATGACATTTTCATGGCTGAATTGCACCGCTCCCCATACCCCATTTCGCCATTCATCATATGCATTTGAAATTTTAAGTATTCGCGAGACAATTGGAATCTCCTCATACTTGAGTCCATCAGGAAATCCGCCGCCACTATAATTCTCTTCCTGATGGCGCATAAGGACTGCAATATCCTTTAAGTAGGGAATCATGCGCATCGTATGTTCACCTGCGAGAATGTGACCCTGCAAGGATTCCTCTTCAGAATCTTTTAAAAGATGGCGTGGTTTTTTTACAAGATTTGGCGGCAGTGTGACTTTGCCCACGTCATGAACCAGGGCAGTCATCTCTGCTTTCCATATTTGCAACGATGATAACCCATATTTTTCTGCAATCGATTTTGCCAGGTTTGCAACGCGCCTGGGGTGGTGGCTCAAGGCATGGCAGTGGTTTTCAGTCAATTCAGATATAACACCAATCATGCCAAGTAAACTCTCTTTCAATCCGTCATTTGCCTTATGAAGTTCACGGCTACGTTCTTTGACTTTTATATCAAGGTTTTTATTTAAGTCTCGAAGTTCATTATTTTGTAAGACACTTAAATCATGGAGCTCCGTCACTTTCTGCCGCAGCTCAAACTCTTGCACACATTGGTCTATCGTCGTAGATAGTTCATCTGCAATCCACGGTTTGGAAATAAAGCGATAGACCTGGCCTTTATTTATAGCGTCTATGGCAATGCTTGAATCAGTATGTCCGGTTAACAGAACCCGTATACTGGATGGACTGTAGAGCTCAACTTCATTTAAAAAACGTATGCCGTTCATGCCGGCCATATTATAATCCGCTATAACCACCGCAAAGGTTTTCTGATGGAGAAATTCTTTAGCAACCAGGGGGTCATCTGAGTATTCAAATTTTAGTTTTGATTTGCGAAACAGACGGGCAAATGAATGAAGCACGTTTTCATCATCATCGAGAATGAGTATATTCTTATTCATCCGCACCGCTCCATACTGATAAAAACACAATTTCCCTGCTTAATTTGCAGGGGGTAAATGGTCAACTCATAATCCACTTTACCCAGGCAGTTTGAAAGTGTTTCAGTCGTTTCTGTTTCTAAAACCGTATTGATCGCTTTCGCCAATGCTGCTGGCATTACGATCTCGAAGTCCTTACCGATCCAGGCATCGAACATTCCGGGTAAATCCTGAAAGAGAAGATTGCTGATATAGAGTACCTGACCAGCTGGTGATACGCCAATTATGCGAATTGGTAAGCGTATGATAATCTCCTGGGCAAGTGACAAGGCCTCAGTACGGTCAGCAATGATATCATAAAGTGAATCGTTGCAATTTTTCAAAAATTCATTTTCAGAGGCCGAATGCAGTAGTGTATTTTGTTGCTTCTGTTCATTCTCATGGTATGAAAAACAATCTGATATTGTGAGCCGTAATTTTTGATCATCCCATGGTTTTGCTATAAAGTGGCTGATCACACCACTATTCAAGGCTTCTATGACGGTCTTAAAATTCGTATATCCAGAGATGATGATAAAAATTATATTTGGATAGTCAGCCTTTAGACCTGTTAAAAACTCCACACCGTTTATGCCCGGCATAAGATGATCGGAGATGATCATATCCGGAGGATCCTCTTTAATTAATTCGTATGCCTTTTTTGTTGTTTGAATATACTCTTGGCGATAATTCTCTTTTCTAAAACAACGCCTCAGAGAACTCAGGATGCTCGCTTCATCATCAACAAATAGAATATATTTCTTCATGATTATTCTCCAATCGGTAAACGGATAATAAATTCGGATCCTTTACCATAAGTAGATTTGACTTGTATGCTGCCGCCGTAGCTCTCTTTGATAAGACTATATGAGATATAGAGCCCCAGTCCAGTACCCTCGCCAACTGACTTAGTTGTATAGAATGGATCAAAAAGCTTTTCCAGGTCCTCCTCTTCTATGCCACAGCCATTATCTGAAAATGAGATGATGATTGCCTTGTCGCCATCTTCGAGAGATGTGCTAATTTTGATTAAACCATCACTCTCAATCGCTTGAGAGGCATTAACTAGAATATTTAAAAAGACCTGGTTTAATTCGCCCGGATAGCAATCAAAGAGCGGTAGCTCGCCATAGTTTTCTTCAATCCGGCATTTATATTTTAATTGATTCCAGACAATTTTAAGGGTCGATTTTACACCTTCATTTATATCAAATACTGTCTTATCCGCATCGTCTGTACGAGCAAAATCGCGAAGTGACATGATGATTTCCGATACCAGCAAAGCACCATTATGGGACTCTGAAACAATTGTCTCCAGGTCGCCTAGAATAAAGTCGAGACCTTCTTCATCACTCAGGCGTTCAATTTCATTGATACAGTTTAGTTGTTCGCTTGAATCAGTCGTTTCTAGATTTTTTTGGTGTAAAAGAAGTATTCGTTTTAAGGTTGAAAAATATTCACCCATGGTTACAAGATTGCTGCTGATGTATCCGACTGGATTATTTATTTCATGAGCAATACCCGCTGCAAGCTGGCCAAGCGAGGCTAATTTTTCACTTTGTATTAGCTGTGCATGTTGGTCCATTATCTTTCTATTTGAGAGCTTTTGCTCAGTAATGTCATGAACATAAACATTTACAGTGGATTCGAGAGTTACAGCAGAGATACTATAAAAACGACCTTGAAAATTATGCTCCTGTTCCAGAAGTGTGCCGACTTTCTGCGATTCTTTACAAAGGTCGAGAAGTTTACCAGTGATTCTGTTTGTTGCATTTAACTGACCATGTGAGAGGAGTTCATTCGCAGCAGGATTTGCAAAAATAAGTTTGCCTGCGAGATCCACCTGAAAAACCGGGTTGGGGTTGTGCAGTGGAAATTCTTCAGCTTTGTGAATTTCTATCGTCATACCATACCATTATCAATGTCGTTTGAGTTTTATCCTGTTAAATATCGCATTTACTATGCCATTAAAAGCGCAATTACTGTTCATTTCACACGTGTGAATAAGCTACCATCAGACTCATGAAAAGCCATCTATATTGACTTAAATTATGGTATTTATACATTTCTGAGACTTAATTGTCACATAATTTAAACGAGACATATTAAAAATAATGAAATATTTTAAGTATCTTAATATCAACAACATACGACTATTCAATGCCAATCGGAAAAAATCACCCCTTGACAATGTGTCGCGTTTCACTACACTTTTTAAATACAAGTTTGCCAGCAAGAGGAGCAGATAAAATGAAACTCAGCATTGTCATTATCAACTACAAAACCCCCCAATTAACCATCAATTGCCTACACTCTTTAGCCATGGATCGCTCCGAGTTTTCTGACTATGACGTATGGCTAATTGATAATGCATCCGGGGATAATTCGCCAAGTCAGATTGTTGCAGCAATCAGGGAAAACAACTGGGGAAAATGGGTGCATTTTCGCCAGTCAAATAAAAATATTGGTTTTGCGGCCGGAAATAATTTTTTGATTAGGGAAATTTTAAGGCGAAAAAATCCAGCAGAAAAAATACTTTTATTAAATAGCGATACCCTTGTACAAAAAGGATGTTTGGAGGAATGCATAATTCAAATGGAATTGAATAAACGCATCGGCATTCTTAGTTGTGAACTGCTTAATACCGATGGCAGTCTGCAGAAAACCAGCCGTCGCATGTTAAGCCCCGGCCGGGAAATGCTACGTGCCACAGGATTACCCTATCATCTACCAGGATTATTTGCCTGGGGAAGCATAGACTACCCTGAATCACGACATAAAACAAATTGCAATGTAGACTGGGTATGCGGTGCATTTATGATGATTCGTACTGAGCTATTGCGCCGGCATGGACTTCTTGATGAAGACTTTTTTTTCTATGGTGAAGACCTCGAATTTTGCCATCGTATACGCAAGCAGGGTTACTGTGTTCGTCTTGTATCGCATGTCTCGACGATACATCTGGGTGGTGCATCGTCAGATGCAAGCCGTATGCATGATCGCTGTCGCGCCAAGCTTCGCTGGCAGGGTTTGTTAAAAGTGCAAACAAAATGTTATGGAGATTGGGCCCGCCAACTGGTCCGCTTGTCATATTTGTTAGCCTTTCGTTTAAGAAAAATTAAATCGTTGCTTCAGAGTAAGGAAGAGACGATTTCCCATATGGAAATTTGCCAGACAATTTCCATACTGGATGAATTAGCAGTTTGCACTAATGAACGACGAAAGTTACTGGAAAGCCCTCCTAGAATAGACCCTGGGCGTATTGCAGCAGTGGTTATTGGCCGTAATGAAGGGGAGCGTTTGAAGCGCTGCCTGCATTCATTGAAAACAGTGGAACGGATTGTTTATGTGGATTCGGGTTCCACTGATGGCAGTGTGGAATTCGCCAGGTCCCTGGGTATAACTGTACTTGAACTGGATATCTCCAAACCCTTCTCCATGGCACGGGCGCGTAATGCCGGTTTTATTAAGTTAATGCAAATAGATCCTGCTATAGAGTATGTTCAGTTTATTGATGGTGATTGTGAAATGCATGAAGACTGGATCTCGAAGGGGGTGCATTTCCTAGATACGCACCCGGAGATTGTAGCTGTTTGCGGGCGTCTTCGCGAAAAGTTTAAAGACCATTCGATCTACAACAAGATGATGGATGTGGAGTGGCAAAAAGATACTGGTCTCATCGACTCCACGGGCGGAATTGCAACATTCCGGACAGAGGCATTTCGCAATGCCTCTGGTTTTAACGAAGAGATAATCGCTGGCGAGGAGCCGGAACTGTGTCTGCGATTACGACGCAACGGATATCTCATTTACCGGCTGCCAGTCGATATGGCATGTCATGATGCAAACATAGAACATTTTAGCCAGTGGTGGCGCCGCTCTATACGAAATGGGTACGGGGCAACGGATGTGTTAACACGCTGTAAGAAGCTATGCAGTTTGGGCAAGCTTCCTTTCTACACGATGCTGAAAAGCACGCGTAGATGGACGCTTGGTTGGTTATTCTTCACAGTCATCAGTGTTAGCCTTTCAGCACTATGCCCATATGATGGAGCGGTTGCCATTATTTTTGGTTTTTGTCTGGGACTTTATAGTCTCCAGGCTCTACGAATATCAAAAGGCGTGCGCTCAAAATGCGAGGACGGTAAAACTGCACTGGCCTACGGTGTATTGGCGATGCTCAGTAAATGGGCACAATTGATTGGACAGATTAAATACAAGATGGATAAACGCAGTGGAAAAGCTGCAGTGATTATTGAATATAAAGAGGGTCCATCATCCTGGCAGAGCGACCTGGCTCGCTACCCCTACCATGCATTTGTTCGAGAACAGTCT
>JABSQK010000219.1 GCA_013215875.1 Lentisphaeria bacterium | reverse complement strand
TCATGCGGGGCACCGGGACATGCTTTATTGATCGATTTATGCAGCTTTTCAAGTTCGTTCATTAATCCCACCTTGGTATGTTGACGGCCAGCGGTATCTATCAATAATACATCCACATTACGCGAAACAGCTGCCTTACATGCATCGAATGCAACTGCCGATGGGTCGCTGCCGTGTTTGCCTGCGATTACATCACAACCGACGCGCTCACCCCATAGTTGTAACTGCTCAGTAGCCGCAGCCCGGAATGTATCGCAAGCCGCAAACATAACAGTCTTTCCTTCCTGCTTAAGCTTGTAGCCAAGCTTACCGGTCGTTGTCGTTTTTCCACAGCCGTTTACACCCACCATCAATATGATGCAAGGGCCATCGCTTCGCCATTTCATAGGCTTGGCATCGGTCGCCATCATTTGATGCACATCATCTTGAACAACTTTAATAATATCGTCTGCAGTTTTAATTAAACCTTGTTGATATCGATTACGTATGTCATCCATTAGCTGCATGGTGTATTGCACACCCAGGTCGCATTCAATCAACGCTTGTTCAAGTTCTTCGTAGTCGTCTTCGGTCCATTCCTTATTATTCCGAAATGCAGATTGTATGGACCGGCTCAGACGGGTGCGGGTAACATTTAAGCCCTTTTTGAACTTATCAAGCAGACCCATATGTCGTAAATACCTTATCTAAAATGCCATTTATAAAAGACTTTGAATCCTCACTGCCAAAACCTTTGACAATTTCGATCGCTTCATTAATTGTAACCTGAGGAGGAATATCATCGCAGTACTTTATCTCGTATGTACCCAGGCGAAGAATATTGCGATCGACCACAGCCATTCTTTCAATTGTCCAATTTGTGGCAAACTCAGTGATAATTTCATCGATTTCAACCATGTGTTCAGTAACACCCTCGATAAATCGATCGGCTAGGCGGCGGATTTTCTTAATTTCGCGATTACCCAGTTTGTGTGTGCAATTTTCTATACACTGATCCCAAAACCAGTCGATTTCATCTGTTTCGCCGCCTGAAATGTCGGCCTGATACAGGTACTGAAACGACCACTCTCTAGCGATGCGTCTTAACGGTATTGGTGCTGTCGATTTTTTTGCCATAGTTGCTGTAAATACTTCATTTTTCTACTGTAGTACAGTGCGCGCAACTATAACTCACAACAGTTCTGAATCAACCGATAGCACTCAATTATGATGATTATCAGCCACGAAGACAAATACTTACCCTCTGAATCCTTTGAAAAGTATGATCATGGGATTACATTAAAACTAAACAAACGGAGATAGACAATGCAACGTATCTTTATCTGTATTATTTTGGGCCTGTGCATGGCCTCATGTGATTTCTTTGAAGACAGTGTAAAATTGAGTAAAGGAAGGTGTAATAGATTGGCTGGGGACCTGGATAATAATAATTGGTCAGAGCTTAAAAATTATTGTAGCGAAAATTTTAAATTTATCAGCGCCAATGGCAAATCCTATCAGAATAAAAAGGGTAAGCCTAGAGGATTTAAATATTACAAAAAATCCATCACTGTTATAAAAGGCCGCATCACTTTAGATCAGCGTATTGTTAAAGCTGTAAAAGTAGGTGACACAGTAAAGATTAATTGTAGTCTTGTGAGTGAAACACAAAATGGTTCAAACCGTGCACTAGTCACCTGGAAAACACAACAACAGTGGAAAAAGATGCAGAATAAGTGGGTCTTAACAGAAGTCAAAGACATGAGCAAAAAAACAAAAACAAAAATTGAAGATCCCGATATTGTTGCTCGAAAAAAGGCTAAGAAAAAAGCGAATAAAAAAGCAGTGCGTTCACCGACAACTCACCAGGCCGCAGCCGAAATTCAAAGCGGTATAGATTATGGTACCGGCGCTACATCGCTTAGAACCAAACAGAAAATTACCCGTAAATTAGACAAGATTCAGGAAGAACAGAGAAATCGGCGCCCCTAGCCTGGTTATTTCATAAATCTCGTAATGAAAGGACTAAGTGTAAAAGTAGCAGTTATTTGGGGGCTGTAAGGTGGGTGTAGATGTGCCGGGGCACCTCCAAGTCATCGTCAGTTCTAAGTGACTGATACTGCAACTATTCGTTCTTGCAGTAGATGGTTTTATAAATTATTCAGGCTAAGTCAAAGCAGATCCAATTCTTTCAAACTGGCATATTCCTTCAAGCGCGAGGTACTTTTCTTGCCAATAATTATATGATCAATAATTTCGATTCCGACAATTTTCCCGGCCTTATTCAGCTCTGTAGTAATTTTTATATCAGCCGTTGAAGGTGTGGGATCACCGCTCGGGTGATTGTGAACAAGCACGATCTTCGAACTGCTCTGAGCAATTGCTTCACGAAAGACTTCACGGGCGTGCGCCTGGCTACGATCGAGCAATCCAATGGTAATTAACTCATCACTGATAATCTGATTCTTAGTATCGAGCAAAAGTGCATGCAGTTCCTCCTGCTTTTTGCCCTGTAGCTTTTCACGATAATAATCAACAATCTGCACGGGGCTGGAAATAATCTGCTGTTCGGGTTCGATCTGCTCGCTTAATCGTGCTGCAATAGCAAATACAGCCTTCAATTCCGCTGCCTTCGCCGGCCCAATCCCATGCACTTTTGAAAGCTCTGCTGGACTTGCACCAGCCAACTGCCGCAAGCTCCCACCAACTTCCTTTAACAAATTTCGCGCCAGATCGATGGTTGAGTAGCCCGGCGGACCGGTTTTTAAAATGATTGCCAGAAGCTCTGTATCTGAAAGTGATTCGCTGCCACGCTTGAGCAAGCGCTCCCGTGGCCGTTCATGCTCTGGTAAGTCCGCAATAAGGTATGTTCGAAGTGGTTCTTCTTTTAATGTGTCTTCATCTTTTCCCATGCAGCGAACCTAACCGTTCAATTAAAAGAGTAAACCTGCTTAGGCCAAATAAGAATCGTTTGGCAGAAATCCTATGGACAATTAGCTGAAATGGCGAATAGTACTACTATTAGAATAAATTTTACAGGAGCAAGTAAATGGTCTCGGAAATATTTGATGAAGATGCATGGGATAGTGTCGATGGTTTTGAGTTTACAGATATTACATATCATCGTGCCAAAGATCAGGGTACGGTTCGAATCGCATTCGACAGAGCGGATTGCCGCAATGCCTTTCGCCCTAAAACTGTGGATGAACTTTACCAGGCATTTCTGCATGCCCAGAGTAGTGAAGATGTCGGGGTTGTTTTATTAACTGGCAATGGTCCGTCTCCAAAAGATGGTGGCTGGGCATTCTCGTCGGGCGGCGACCAGCGCGTGCGCGGTGAAGATGGCTATAAATATGATGGAACGGATGATGCAACGGGGGCCAATCTCGGGCGCCTGCATATTCTCGAAGTACAACGTTTAATTCGCTTTATGCCAAAAGTTGTTATTGCAGTGGTTCCGGGTTGGGCAGTCGGCGGCGGCCATTCGCTTCATGTGGTATGCGATTTGACAATTGCATCAAAGGAACACGCTGTCTTCCAACAGAAAGATGCAGACGTTGCAAGTTTCGATGGGGGATTCGGCTCGGCATACCTCGCCAGACAAGTCGGACAGAAACGCGCCAGGGAAATATTTTTTCTTGGTTTGGAATATTCGGCTCAGGAAGCGTTTGATATGGGCATGGTAAATCTTGTCGTGCCACATGCAGAGCTCGAAACAAAGGCACTCGAATGGGCGCGCTTGTCCAATGAAAAATCACCCATGGCTACACGCATGTTGAAATACGCCTTTAATTTAATTGACGATGGGCTGATTGGCCAACAGATATTTGCCGGAGAAGCGACACGATTGGCATACGCATCCGCTGAAGCAAAAGAAGGCAGAGATGCATTTCTCGATAAACGTAAACCAGACTTTGATGATTTTCCTAAATTGTACTAGTACTCTAGTGCACGCCTGCATTTATCACATTTTTTAGTTACTGTGTATTGGCATTTTTGCCAATTGTCTTTTGAGTTCGCAAAAGCAATCCTAATCATCGTCCTCTTCGTCGTTTTCTTCATCATCACCAATGGATGTAAGATCAAGAAATTCTTTCAATAAGAGACGCTCTTTGTTACGTGACTTGCGCTTTATAGCCGATTGCATCTTTTCGATCTCTGACTTCTTTTTAGTAATATCAGACTGTTGCTTTTTTATTTTTAAATCAAAAAATAGCAACAGTTCCTTTTTTAAATTTGTTTCGGCAGCTTTCAGTTTTTTAGCAATTGCCTTATCATCCGGTTTTTTATCTGCGGCTTCACGTAGTTTTCGTATGTTCGCTGCCAGGACCTGCACGTGGATTCTTTTTTTGTGATAGGCCAGCCTTATTTCAGCAAGCTGCGGCATTACTTCACTCATTTCCTGGTAATCCCAGTAAATTTCAAGTAGCCGGAACTGCAGATCTATACGACGATCATCAATATCGTCATCGTCATTATCTAAACGGATAGACTGGATGTATTTATTTGCCTCAGGTATGTTTTGGGTAAACCAATTTTGTATCTCTTTCAGGCGAGGGCCATCGTCATCTTTAAATTCCTCTGTAAACCTGGGACCCTCAAACAGGGCTTGTGCAAAAAGCGAACTACATGCTAAAAGTAAGATGATATGTTTCATTCGTTTTCCTCATGTTATTTTATATACACTATTTCTGGAGTCGGCACATTTCAATGGCAGACAACTATACTTTGTTTTGAATGATTGTATGTTGCCGAGTGCTTTGGCTTCATCTTTTAACCACAGGAAGATTATGGAACTGCCTTCAGAAGAAGACATATTTTTATTTGACTTACAGGGCTTTTTGCACCTGAAAAACGTGCTCGATCTTGAGTCGAGGGAAAGCTTACTGGAGAAAACCTTAGATTATCAATCGCGTGACTTTGATGATAAGTGGTGCACGAATGAAACGAGTCAGCGAACAAAAGAAATTTCCGAACAACAAATTCGCTTGAATGGTCTTTTACGTATCGACCCTATCTACGATGAGCTGATTAGTCATTCGGGCGTTCTACCCTACCTCCAAGCGTTTATGAATGAACCACAGCTCATAAACACATGGTCTATTAGCAAGACAAAAGGCTGCCCGAGTGCAGCCTGGCATCGGGGTGTTAATCCCACAGATTATTACGAGCAAAATGAATTACCAAAATCGCGCATGTTGAATGTTGTATGGATGTTAAGCGACAATGGCCCAGGCGATGGCAACCTTGCTGTCATACCAGCATCGCATAAGGCAAATTATAAATTAGACTGGAATAAATACCCTGAAGGAGAGTTGCCAGGGGCACAGGTAATTAGGGCTGAAGCAGGGGATGTATTTTTGTTTTCTGAAGCAACAATTCATCATGGTGAAAGTAAAAATACAGAAGGTACCCGAACAAATCTCTACTATAATTATATGGAAAAGATGTTTAATGGTATGATGTATTCGCCAGAACATAATTACCACTTCTGCATGCCCGAAACAATTAGGCAACGATTCGACGACTCACAAAAAGAAATGACCAAATGGATGGCGCTATATGCAAATTCCAGCGAGAAATGCCCACCAGCATCCTGGATAAAATGACCAGCTAGTTTTTTAATTTCACCCCACAATTGGAATTATTCAAAAATGATTTGTCACTCTATTATAAAGTCATTATTATGTGTATAATAGAGTTAGCCTGAGTTCAGAAAAGTACACTTTATAAATCATGGTTATTCATTTTTTATAGGCTTGTATAAAGTACTTTGGCTAAGTAAATTGACTTAATAAATTATTGATTTAGATACAAAATTTGATTAAGTTAGACTTAAGAAAAGGAGTGAATCATGAGTACCGAGATTGAAGAAATAGAGGACATCGTTTCGGAGTTGGTGGAGCAAAATGGCGACAATACAACTTATCTCAGAGTACGTGGTGATGTCATGCAGGTGGTTGGCATTTATAATGACTCAATTGTTGTGGTTGATTCATCACTCGAACCTAAAAATATGGATGTTGTTTTAGCTGAAGTTGATGGTGAAATGGTCATTAAGCGTTTTCATCAAGGCAAAAATGGTATGGTCACATTACTTCCTGATAACCCAAATTATGAAAGCGTTGAAATTACCCAGGATTCCGATTTTCAGTTAAAGGGTGTAATTACGCGCACAATCAATACAATCTTCGCCTCGCGCTAGATTCTAGTCAAAAACTGCCTCTCGCTTAAATTGCACCGGTCGACTAAAGCCAATACGAACCGCGACTAACACCGCCCAAAAAATCGCGATTTGCTCACCATTTGCATATTCTTTAAGACTCAAGGAAAGTAGTAAATAAAGCAGACTGCTGATTATAACTGTAAATGAGATGACAAGCATCACCGGTCGTGGAAGTGCCCGGTAAAGTTTAACAGTTTTTTTTTCATCTTTTAGCAGGCCGCGTTCATCAGCACAGGATTTACAAATCCATTTCGTACCAATAATAAAAAGCTCATTATAATCCCGCTTTTCACTGCATTGTATACATTTTTTCATAGACCTACTATAGATACATGCGTTCATTAAACCACTAATTTGAACGCAATGAAGGATGTAATAGTCATCGACTATTCTTGACTTAAATCAATTTTGGATGCTATTTCGCTGATGTAAATTTAAATCATACGAGAAAAATGTCTAAAATATTATTAGCAGATCAATGGACCGATTACGAGTTGCTGGATTGTGGCAATGGCATGAAGCAGGAGCGCTGGGGCGATGTCGTTACCGTGCGCCCGGATCCACAGGTAATCTGGCCCCGCCGTTCGGGTCAGCAATGGTCGAACTATGATGCCTTCTACGAGCGTAGTAACGAGGGTGGTGGGCAATGGGACTACAAACGCAAACTGCCGGATCACTGGACCATAAAGTATAAAGACCTGAGCTTCAAAATTTCCCCGACAGATTTCAAACATACCGGTTTATTTCCAGAACAGGCAAGCAATTGGGATTGGCTTATGAAGACGATTGCTGAAAGTAAGCGGCCCGTCAATGTACTCAACCTCTTTGGTTATACAGG
>JABSQK010000218.1 GCA_013215875.1 Lentisphaeria bacterium | reverse complement strand
GTGCAGATTTTAGACTGATATATGCCAATATGATGTCTGAATGGTTTGTAATATGTTTGACTTTTTTTATCAGACAAATGCATACCTGGCATTGGTATTTCTTTTACTTCAAATTTGTCCCATATTTTTCCGTGTTCGGGGGCAGGCATTTCTAAATCATGATTTGTAAAAAATTGTTGTCTATAGCCTTCCAGTTTATTAACCTCCAGTTCAGTATATGCGGGGGTTTTTGTTTCCTGGTAAAGTCGTTTTTTCATGAAAGGAATTCTTTTATTTACCCAGGGAACCATTTGCTCCTGATCAATAACTGCATCCTTGTACGAAACAGTTTCTAACCAGGTCATAAAAGGCCTATTTATCGATAAAAAGTGTTTAAGTCTATGATTAAAATATTTATCAAATATAGCCATGCCCAATTTGCAATATTTTTCAGTAGGATATGAGAACTTTATTGCTAAACTGAACGGTTTTGTTGGAAAACTCAAGCTATTCCGTTCAATCAACATTGGGTGCTTTTCTAAAATATCTAAAAATAGTTGTAGAGCAATTTCTGAATATTTTGTAACACTGGAGTTCGCCCGTCGATTTTCCATGGGGTACCACCTGGCTGGCCAACTCGCCTTTAATGCTCGCTCTGCCCCAACTAATTGAATAAATTTGTTATCATCTTTTAAACACCATTCAATAAATTCAATTTGTACCTGCCGAAATTTACCATCATTTTTCTTGAAAATCACACGTGATGTTTTGAAACTATTATCCCACACTGTAAAATTTCCTATATTAGTGCATAACGTGTTTATATAGTATAAAAAAACTTTCTGATTCGTTAAAGGATATGGATTCTTTTTAACTATACTTAATGAGAGATGGAGGATTTCATCCCACTCCTTAGTATCCTCTGTCATGTATTTCAACTTCGAAATATAAGAAATGACAGATTTCCAGTGTTTTTGTTTGTCAGCATTATCTAAAACTTTGTAGGCTTCGAGATTCTTTTTAAACGCATCGAGATGATATTTTTTTAATTCAAGCCAAAGAATCCATGCATCTGTATTCACAAATGCTGCTTGCCTAATGCGCATTTGGCGCCTGTCTCTATCTCCAGATTGGGTAATAATGTAAGGATGTATGCTAAAGATTTCTAAAGCCTTATGATCTTGTTTTATCATATCGGATTTAGCCTGTTTCAGGAGTTCGACAATTCGCTTTGCTAAAACAACTTGTCCTAGACTAAAATCCTTTCTTTTAGTACGAAAGACTGCCCGATAAAACTTTTCTGATTTTGTTGGGATTTTCTTCTTAGCCTGAGCACTGCATAAGCTGATGCTCAAAAATAATATAACAGCAACGATAAGTTTCTTTGGCATAATAACACCTCTATCTTTTTCTGTAACTTACAGAATATAATACCCGGGTCAAGAAGGGCATTTTTATTTTTCGCAGCAGCCAAAATAAGCTATTCTATACTAGAGGTGGTTGAGCAGGGCTTTTCCTGCTTCGACTGTACGGGTTTCCGGGCAGCGCGGGTCGTTTAGCAGATCCATCTCATAACAGCAGTGTAATGCATAACAAGAATCTGGATCCATGCCCACAGTTACTTCATCGTGCAGGCATGCTGTGACAGTCCCCACCATGCCGATGCCCTCGAGATCCTTGTCTTCGTAGCTGTATTTGAGCAACCAGACTTCTTCGATAGAATCTGTTGGCGGCCAGAACAGCTCGCGTGAATCGTAGATGCTTATTTCATCTGGTACAGCGGCATACTGGTCTACAGAGGAGAGGTAGGCTGCAAGCCGAGCCTTAGCGCGGAAGTCAATGTTTTTCATTGTCTCTCCAACAGCCCTTCTTTGTCCGGCTGCAATGAGATATACTTCGGCTTTTGCTGCATAGAAATAGCTGCTGCAAAAAACGGTTAGAGTTTCGATGGCTGTTTCATCTCCCCGGAGGGCAAGTATTCTGGCAGACTCCAACTTCATTTCAAAGCTCCCGTCAGATAAGAGGGTTTGGAGATAGGCCTCGTCCAATAAATCCAGATGAATTAATGTATCCGCCAAAATAACTGACCCTTTGGATGAATTGTAGGGAAGCGTTTTAAATATCTCTATACCTGCGAGGGTGTTCAAAGGATGACTATCCAGGTCGTCATTTTCTATCAAACGGTTTAAGGCATTGATAAATGCCAGGCATGCATCTCCCCCAGGCGCATGACTGCTTAATTCAAAAATGATTGATTGGTAAAGTGCATTTTCCGGTGTTAACAGCTTATCCATTATGGGATACCAGGCATCGCCATTTGGGAAGCTTGCAACTGCATAGGTAATGCGCCGCACAGTATCCGGGTGTTCATAGTTTGCAAATATAGCAACGATCTGATGAATCAATGCATGGTCCGGGTGTTCAATTAATACCAGATGCTCATAATGTTTGACTAAAAGATGAATGCCTCTCTCATAAAAGACGTCTCTGACATTTTTTGCGGTGGGATTATTGAAGAACTGACTTAACAGATTGAGATGTTGATAATCGTCTTCGGTGCGAAGTTCAAAATTATCCAATGCTTTGCAGATAACTTTTGCAGATTTTACAGTGTCTATGGGTGGGTCAATAAATGGTGAAAATGCGTTGCTGTAATTACCATCTCTCACGGCTGAGTCCAGAGCAGACTCCAGAGCTGTTTTTGTGAAAAACATTTTATTTTATGATTGGCGCCAATACAATGCGAAACCCTGTATAGGGGTTGGGTGCTAATTGTTTTTCACGATATGTTGAGGTACAGGTTACACTTAATGAGTTCCTGGCGCCTCCTCTAACAACTTTATTTTTTGACTTCTTGCTCGAAAAGTACTGGTCTATCTGAAGTTTCGATGTGTATATTCCATAGCTGTCCAAACACCACTCTGAGACATTACCGAGCATATCATAGAGCCCCATTTTATTTGGTTTTTTCTGAGCGACATCATTGGTCTTTCCCTTTTCAGAGTTACCTGAGTGCCAGGCGCATTCATCGATATTGAAATCTTCAGCTTTCGTATCATCTGCACTGGCATGTTCCCACTCTGCTTCTGTAGGCAGGCGGTATTCAAAGCCGGCGGGCAGGCGGTATAGTTTCAATTCATTTTTTGTAAGCTTCTTGCAAAACTTGCGTGCATCGTTCCACGAAACAGATTCCACTGCTAAGTTTTTGCCGCTTACTTTACTGGGATTTTTTTTCATCACTTTCCTATAGATCCCTTGGGTGATCTCCGTGGTCCCTATCCAGTAGCCTGTGGTTAGTTTCACTTTATGCACTGGGCTTTCTTTTGTCGATTTTTCATTACCCATGATAAACAAGCCCGACTTGATGTAAACCATTTTTATCGCCAATCCTGGTACTAGCCACTCTTGCTTGGTCATGGGGCCATCAATAATTTTAATGTCTGCTTGTAGAGTCTGTGCCTGTTCTTTTTTGAAAAATACTGTTTTTGTAAACGGAATGAAATAGATATTATTCTTAGCCGGGAAACTGACTGTAATTTCGTATTTTTGTTCTGTGGTCAATTTAAGAGTTGAGGGTGTTGGGGCATCATGTAGTTTACCATTAACATAGATATTTGCGCCTGGCGAATTTTTGCCATTGACAATTGAAGAGACCGTTAAGTCGGGCCGTAAATTTGCATCTGCCTGTGCCAAAAGTTCCAGTGCCAGTTCAGAATCCGGATTGATTTCCAGAGCTTCCACGACGATTGCTTTTACCTTTATCCACTGTTCTTTTTTAGACAGGGGTAGAGCCTCAACAAGCAGTAGAATACTGACTTTTATCTTACTGTATCTTTCACGGCAGGTATTCGCCAGTTCTTTGGATTCAGAGTGGTCTCCCGTATTGTATAACTCATTTGCCTCTTCAAATTTTTGCTCCGTTTTCATCCAGTCCACTTTTATTATATCATGTGAATCCATGGCCAGATTTTTATCAATAGAACCGCGTACAAGTTCGACTTTCTCAAGTGAATTTCTATTTTCATTTCGTTCATCAATGAACCGATTTGCATCCTCATTCCGCGACTCAATTTTCAATGCATATTCTTCAGCTAATTCTCCCTGGCCACTCTTCACATAACTATTAAATGCCTGTAAATTATCCTGGTATTTTTTATTCCAGATAATGTAAGCAGAAACGACAATAATGAAAAGAATAAGTAGTGGTGATGTGCGTTTTATGAAACTGCCAATTGCGTTACGGCGGCGTGCTTTCTCAATCCGCTTTAACAGGAGTTTTGCTTCATTATGATCCGGATTTATTGCTAAAATTTTGGTACAGGAGATTTCAGCTTTAGTGTACTGTTTCATTTTCATGCAACGATGCCCCTCGTCCCAAAATGCATTTATACTACCGAGCAATCCCTCGGCTTTTTCGAGTGTACGTTCGCAACCTGTTTTTTCCTTGCTGATTAAGTCTGCTGATGCGCAGAGTAAGCGGCAATCTCCATAACGCATCTCTTCCAAGGCAGTTTTTGCTTCTTCCAGAATTAAATCAAGCTGCTCTTCCTTTTTAATCAAATCGACCAGAATAGAGTCCAGCAATTCTTGAGAAGGGGCAACCCAGTCACTATCCGGCATGGGCAGATATTGTTGAATGCGGGCAAATAATTCATCCGCCAGAGCCCGGCACGAATTGAGCCTCTGCTCTTGTAAATGATCTTCGCAGGCAACCAGCATACTATGAAGCTCCTGCTTTGCCCGAACCACACCAGCATCAAATTCTTCGCCACTCGTGTCCGGAGTCGCGTAAGAAGCAGCGTCTCCGTGTTTTATCTTTGTTAAGCTGGTATTTCCTTCACCTGTTTGTGGAACAGTTTGCAAGTCTTCAAGTGAAATTCGATTGAGCATCTCAATAACATCATCGATATCTTGAAAACGATCGTCTGCATTCGAGCGTATACATTTGAATATGAGCTGCTGCAGATTTTGATCCGGAGGAATTTTTTCGGGTGTAATTCGTTCAGCATTTTCCCCCGATACCATTACGTAAAGAAGTTTTCCAAGTGCATAAATATCGGCTGTCGGTTGAGGATTGCCCTCCTCACGTTGCTCAGGCGCCCGGAAATAGCGCGTATTTTCATCCAATGCAACTGCCATTTCACTACCTGTCCGACCAAAACCAAAATCTAGAATTTTTGGTACGAGGATACTATTTTCTTCAACGATCATGATATTGGATGGCTTTAAGGTCAAATGCAGGACACCATTTTCGTGCGCATAGGCCACACCGGCTACAATGTTTTTGAAGAGTAAAATGGCATTTACGGGGTCAAACGCACCGTGCGCTTCAAGGTAACGTGTAAGGTTTAGGCCTTCAATGTGTTCCATGATCACATAATTGCCCCCGTGATCTTCGCCTTTATCCATCAGGCTGCAAATATTTGGGTGCTTCATGGCGATTAATCGGTCTTTCAGAATCATAAAG
>JABSQK010000217.1 GCA_013215875.1 Lentisphaeria bacterium | reverse complement strand
TTCCATCATCACGTATTTTGACAAGTCCCTCAACAGCAAACTCGATTTCTACATTATCGTTTTTAAATTTTATAAGGGTCTTGTAGTTCTCTGCGGCAGTTACAATATAATTTAGCTTGTCTTCATTGTCCAATGGCAACGAATTAATTTCCAGACGAACATTTTTTGCAAGCAATTTGATTTCTTCTTTTGCTTCATCGGCGCACAAGATGCTGCTAAACAGCACTATATAAACGAATATTATTTTTTTCATTCCATCTCCTTTATGTTATTTCACCTTTTAATTTATAAGCTTCTTTCAACAAATAATCTGCAGCACGTTTACGAATATCACCCTGCAGCTCCAAGGCCTAAGGTATTTCACCTTTTAATCTATAACCTTCTTTCAACAAATAATCTGCAGCACGTTTACGAATATCACCCTGCAGCTCCAATACTGACTCGTAGACAGAACCACCGCAACCCAATTTTTTTCGAATGGTTGATGAAAAGAGCATCAGCTCATCCATGTCCATATTTTCGAAACCTTCAATAATGGTAACCGTTTTTCCCCCACGGCCTTTTTTTTCAAAACGAATATAAAGTGTCGGTTTAGGTCTTTCAACAGCTTCGTTCACTAGGGGCTCAGGTAGTGCTTCACTGGGTTTATTGCCAGCGAACAGATCTGCAGAGATATCACCGAATGGATTGTTAACTTTTTCTTTTTCAGCAAATTCCTTATCTGAAGCAGCTCGTGTTTTTTTCTTGCGCTTTGACATCATTATTCCTTTAACAATAAAAGGAAGGCATGAGCAATCCCATTATTTCCCAGCCTTCTTGTATTCACTAATCAGTATCTTTACTTTATTTGTCACAAAGGTAACAATTCCAGCATTCGCTCCATCAACAACTTTCTTACCTTCAATTTTCATAACAAATGAATAATCACTCATACGAACAGGGAGCTTTTTATTAACTGGTAAAAGAGATTCCATAACGATCGTTGCTTCAGCACTTTTTAGTTCCAATCCTTTAAATCGAGGTGAAATTGACTGCAAGTCCTTAAAACTTACTGCCCCGTGCACATCAAGATAACTACTATTTTTTTCTTTGATCACTCGTTTTAATATAAATTTACCAATACTATTTTTTGCTTCGACCTTCAAGAGATTCTGAGTCGAATTGAAGAAATCCGCGAGTTTATCTTCATCAACAGACCAGGTGTCACCAAGTCCTACTTTTTTAGACGGATCAAATAAGCTGTCGGCCCGGGTCTTTTTTGGGAAAAAATTATTCAGAATTGTCTGATCCATTTCGGGTAACTTATGGTCTGTGAACAACGAAAACTCCAGTCCCTTATCCGTCCGCTTAATTAAAATATCCTTATTCATTGTTTTGAATTTAAAATCGCGCCCCTTATGGATAAAACTGACTTTATATACTTTGATTTTCAACTTATTCCACAAGCCCGCCTTATTACTATCAAGTACCGTTACCAGACAGCTAAACTTACCATCCGTCTTTTCACTTGATCGCGATGGATTACCGCCAATAGTCAATTCTGTAAATTGCGTATTTTTCAACTCTACTGAATAGATAAACTGACTATTCTTGACATAGGGTCTATTCACAATGATGCGGTACGATTCATCCGCATGAACAGTTGCAAAAATAATTAACAGTATGATTCTTATATTCATTGTTAAATGCTTATTTATATGTTAAACTACATCTTTTATATATACATGGAGAGAGGCAACGTGCTTCATCAAATTAAAAATATTTTTCTTTTTTGTATATCTCTTTTTTTTGTGGCGTGCCGGACCAGCCCCGATATAGATAGAAAAATGGGAGAATACGCCAAACAAAAAATTGAATATAAAATGGGCGTAAATAAAAATGTGGCCTTAAACCAGTTTTTGAAATCTGTCGGTGACAAGCTGGTAGATGAAATCCCCAAGCGACAGTTTGACTACAAATTTCAAATTGTCGATCAAAATGTAGCGAATGCTTTTTCCATACCTGGGGGTTATGTTTACATGTCTACAGGCATTATCGCTTTAACAAATAATGAGAATGAATTAGCCGGCATTATGAGTCACGAGATCATGCATGTATCATTGAGGCACGGTACGAAACAGTTTAAGCGCAGTATTATACCAGGAATATTAAAACTTCCCGGCAAAGCAGTTGGGGTAATTTCCCCAAAAGCCGGCAGTATTGTCAATCTGCCAATTACCGGCACAAGCGCTCTGTATCTCACACATTACAGTAGGAAAAATGAATACCAGGCGGATGAAAAAGGCATCATGCTGTGCCATAATGCCGGCTACAATCCGCATGGCTTACCCAATCTGCTCATTCGTCTGGAAGCAATCAATAATGACCAGAATGGGCTTAAAATGCCCAGTTTTATTAGCACACATCCATCGACACCCAAACGAATTGAGCTCGGACGAAGCATCGCGAATAAATTCGTGAATCAAAAATTAACTAATTCTGCAGATGCAAAATACCTTATGAAGCTTGATGGCATGATACTCGAAAATAATCCTCATCAGGGCATTTTAGTCCGTAATGAATTTATTCATCCCATAATAAATTTATACCTCAAATTTCCTCTAAACTGGGAAACGAAAAATAGCAATACGTCCTTAATCTCCCAAGATAAGAAGAACAATAGCCTGCTGATTTTACTGGCACATTCCTTTGGTAAACTTGAGGACGTGGCACGAGAAGACATAGATAAGATGAATAAGAAAATGGGTACCCAGGCTGAAGAAAGCGACATTCCAGGTGATTATAAAGCCCGTATCGCAGTCTATAATAACTTCAAAATTAGCCTGGGTGTGATGTATTTTCAAATTGATAAAGTGGTCTATAAACTTGTGGGTTCCGAGGCAGGATTAGAACACTTTCATCGCAGTTGCAAAACCCTGCGAAAGCTGACAAAAAAAGATTTAGCTTTAATTAAAATACGCAAGCTCAAAATCGTCCTGGCAAAATCCGGACAATCCATTGCCGATATAAGTAAAGCCCACAAAAATACCTGGTCCATCAAAAAAACCGCGATCATGAATGGCGTGCGCATCCAAACAAAATTTCCCAAAGGCCATCCCATTAAACTCTCTGTATGGGAAAGCTATAAGTGAACGTAGGCAGGTATATCCTCTTTGGACTTGGACAAGTAGGGCTCATGTGCCTCATGCGTTTCTTCTTTATGTGGATCCTGGATTTTTCTACTCTGGAGGATAAAAATGATGGTACGAGCACTGTATTATTTCTTGGCTCCGCTGTAGGTGGCACGCTTCTCATATTTCGATTTCTCGATGGCATAACAGATCCCGTCGCTGGAGCACTCAGTGATAATATGGTAAGTAAGGGTAAAACACGACAACAGCTGCTGAAATACTTTTTCCTGCTTCCAGCGATCGGCTTGATTCTCTGTTTTACGCCTGACCATAGCATGGTCACCTCACTGCGCTGGGCATTCCTGGTAGGCGGAATGGTTATCTTTTTTATCGGTTATACATTTTATGCAATTCCCTATTGGAGTCTAATCGATGATTACTCCCAGGGAAATGAAAATCAAAGGCGAATATTGTCCAACATTCTTGGTGCCGGCATATTGATTGCAACGGGCATCGGATTTGCTGTCAGTCCTATGCTCATCGATAAATATGGCTATTTCAAGTCTGCCATTTATTTTGCTATCCCCTCTTTCGTCCTTATGATATTGCCATTTTTTGCTGCGCCAAAAAAAGATCACATTCCGGAAACCATAGATGAAACCAGCTATGATCCTATCCCTAAATCAAAAACAGAGGGGGAATTGGAGGAAGAGATCACTGCGAATGAGAGCACTGAGCTACCCAAATGGATGACCAAACTTAAAGGAATCCCCTTTGTAGATAAAAGGTTTTTAGCCACCCTCATTTTAATTTGGGGTTTATTTGCCATGTTTAAAGAAAGTCTTAAAAATAAAAAGTTTTTGGCGATTCTGTTTATATTTTCTGGTTCCAATATGTCATTTACTATTATGACCTCTGCAGCTCCGTTTATAGCTGTAAACCTTTTAGATGGTACTAAAGCAGATGTTGCAAAAATCATGGTCCCCTTGTTGGGGCTGGCGATTCCATTTTTCATCATTGTCCCTTATTTGTCAAAAAAATGGGGTTGGCAAAAGGCGATCGTTGGCAGTTCAATCGTTCTGGGTGTGGTTTATGTGGCCTGCATGTTCCTCGGCATTACAATAATTAAAAGCCCAATGTTGACTGCTCAAATCATATTTGCTCTTGCAGGCCCGATGATCGCTGTATTACTTGGCATAGAAGGCGAAGCCATCACCGCTTGTGCCAAAGAGCAAGGCGGTAAAAGTGTGAGTATATATTTCGGACTTTATAACATGGTAGTAAAAGCCATGAATGGTTTGGCCTTACTAATCACAGGAATTTTGATCGACATGATTAACGTCCGTGGGAACTTACCGGTGAAGCTCATGCCCGTTATCGCTGGTTCATGCCTCTTTCTTGGTGTCATCGGATACTTCATAGTCATGCGAGGAGAAAAGGTTAAAACAGATCTTCAGCAAGAGCCATAAAGCGACTGGACATTCCCCTATAAGAAAGTATTTTTGCTGATCTTATTTTAGAAAAATGAATAGGGCTTGCTGAAAAAGTCTAAATTGATTTAGATACAAGAAAGCGAGATGAAACTGACAGTGCGTGTTAGCAACTGGGGCTGGAGCTTGCGACAGCAGGGAGTGAAACGACTGGCAATTAATACAGTAAAATTGAGGCTGACGTAGTAGATGAATTAATTTAGCTTTTAGTTACATCCTATCCGAGGTGCAAAGCTTTTGGCCTTTTTTTAATTAAAAAAAGCTTACACCGCAGTGAGTAAAAATTATCCTAAGTCATTGAATATAAACGCTTGTTACATTGTTCAGCAAGCCCTAAATACCGGAAAACATTATGAATACATCAAATAATTGGCTAAGTGACTATATCAATATCGGCTCCGATACCGAAGGCCTCGCAGACACCCTCACCATGGCGGGACTCGAAGTAGAAGAGATTACAGAAATCGGCGACCTGCAAGAATCCATCATCGTTGGCGAAATCCTTGAACGCAATCCACACCCAGATGCCGATAAACTTAGCCTATGCACAGTCAGCAATGGCAGCGAAACACTACAAGTTGTCTGTGGTGCGCCAAATTGCGATGCTGGCAAAAAAGTAGCCTTTGCACAAATTGGTACAGATTTTGGTGATTTCAAAATTAAAAAAGCCAAACTTCGCGGCCAGGAATCTTTTGGTATGCTCTGCAGCGAATCCGAACTGGGCCTGGGTGATGGGCACGATGGCATCATGATACTTGATGACAATGCGACTGTTGGCAGTAGCTTAAAAGTACATCTCGGCACGGATACAATGATCGAGTGGGAAGTCACGCCCAACCGTCCAGATTGGCTTTCACACATCGGTATCGCTCGCGAAATTTCAGCCATGACAGGTGCCAAACTAACAATTCCCGAAATTGTACTTAGTGAAGTTCCGGGGAACATAAATGAGCTACTTACAGTCAAAGTGGAAGACGTCGAGCTCTGTTCGCGCTACATGGCACGCTACATAAAAAATGTAAAAGTTGGGCCGAGCCCAAAATGGATGCAAGATTATCTCAATGCTGTTGGTCTGCGCCCGATTAATAACATCGTCGATATCACCAATTTTGTCTTAATGGAATGCGGCCAACCCCTGCATGCCTTTGATGCGAGGCTTGTAAAAGATAATACGATAATTGTCCGTCGGGCAAAACACGGTGAAAAAACGACCACACTTGATGGCACAGAACTCGAACTCACGACCGAGAATCTACTTATTTGTGATGGTGAAAAAGGTATTGCTCTTGCCGGTATCATGGGTGGTGCCAATAGCGAAATCAGAGAGGATACAACAGATGTTATCCTCGAAAGTGCTGCCTTCAATGCAGTCAATATTCGTGCAAGCTCAAAGAAACTTAAAATCAGTTCTGACTCAAGCTATCGCTTTGAACGCGGCTGTGATTTCAATATGGTCGAATACGCCAGCAAACGTGCGGCGGCTTTGCTCTGTGAATACGCTGGGGGTGAACTCGTTGAAGGCTGTATCGATGAAAAACAATCCGATTACCAAGCCCACAGCCTCGATTGCAGGTATGCACGTGTCAATAAAATCGTTGGAATTACAATTACGCCCGACACTGTAAAAGGTATCCTTGAGCTTCTTGGCTTAACTGTGACAGACGATTGTGAAACACATTGTACAGTTACGGTTCCATCATTCCGACTGGATCTGGGCCGTGAAATAGATTTAATCGAAGAAGTTGCCCGCATCCATGGCTACGATAAAATTCCTGCAAAAACACCGGAAGGTATACTCGGTGGATGGATCAAAGCTGATGAGTTTTATGGCAGACAACAATTCACCGATTCCATTCTGAGTCTTGGTTTGAATGAGTGTGTGCATATCGGTATGGTCAGCAATACAGACGCTGAACTCTGCGCAATTGACAGTGCGGAATGGGTCGAGTTAAGCAATCCTCTTAGTCTCGAATATGCCATCATGCGTCCGGGACTATTTGCCAGCTTATTAAGCACTGTAGCTCGAAATATATCACGGGGTAATGACAACCTGGCATTATTCGAACTCGGCCGGGTATTCAAAAAAGATGCCGATGAAGAACTACAGTGCTGCATTGCCCTCACCGGCTTAAAACAACCTGGCCGCTATTCAGCAGAGCTGGAAGACGAATACGACTTTTATGATCTCAGCGGACTGATTACTGACTTGTGCAAGGATCTGCATGTGGATAAAATGACAATTGAAAAATCCCAAGATCCACTTTTCGAAAATGGTATTTGTGCTTCTGTAAAAAGTGGTGGAATTGAAATTGCTGTCATTGGGCAAATTAAGAAAAAACTCACGAAGTCTATGCGCATTAAACATCCCCTCTTTGTTGGAATCGTAAATGCCGAAAAAATCATTAGCCAACTAGGCAAGACCACGCCCTACAGTGCAGTATCACAATTCCCTGCAGTAAGCCGCGATGTTGCCTTTCTTGCACCAAGCAAACTCAAACATGCAGATGTCGTTAATCTCATCGAAAAATTAAATATCAAAATTTTAAGCAATATCCATCTTTTCGATATATTCGAAGATGAAGCTTTTGGTGACAAAAAAAGCATGGCATTCTCCTTCACCTTCCGCGTACCTGACCGGACGCTAACAGATAAAGAAGTGAATAAAGCACACGACAAAATCAAAACAGCCCTAGAAAATGAGCTCGGTGCAGAGATCCGCTAAGAAAAACTTCGGTTGATCCACAGACTGAAAGGAAACGAATACCTTGCGTATGAGAACGAAGTGGTAAATTACACGAATGAACACGGATTATTAAAAGAGTTATGGCTTATCGCACATAAACTTGATTTAGCAATTAACAGCATGATGATAAAAGTATCAGCAGTGTTCTGTAAAAACTATACCACCCACAGATAAAAGAAAGAGTTCATACAAGTTCGATGATCAAAATTTACAAATCTGTGGATAATAAGAACCTTTACTCAATTAACTTATTTTTCAATATTCCCTTGATTTTATCGTTTACTTATGTAACGTTACACACATAAACCTAGCACTTAGAGAGCTCACTGCCAATTTTCAGGTGACCTGGCGTAGCCTGCCCAAAAACACAAAAATTAACCCACAGACTTAACTATCCACAGATGAACACAGATTTGCACAGATCAAAAAGGGATCTACAAACTTATAATATTATTGGAGCTGCAATGGCAGTTCATAACGAATTAGGAAGTGGGTTCTTTGAATCCGTCTATCAGGAAGCGTTATCACTTGAATTCGGCATGAGGGAAATACCACATGAAAAAGAAGTTAAGTTACCAGTTTACTACCGTGAAAAAGAGTTAAATCAATTTTATGTTGCTGACTTTATTTGCTATGAAACAATTATAATAGAAACAAAAGCGATAAAAAACCTATCAGGTGTGGAAGAAGCACAAGTAATAAATTATATGAAAGCAACAAAACTGAATAAATCACTATTAATCAATTTTGGTCAGACAAAATTACAATATCAACGTTATGTCCTTTAATCGTAGCCTATCTTTATTACTTTAACTTTGAAAAAGTATCAACTTTTGAAACATCTGTGTGTATCTGTGGATAAAATCTTATGTCCTTTTCCCGTCGCCGATCTTATTACTTTAACCGTGAAAAAGTATCAACTTTTGAAAAATCTGTGTCAATCTGTGTTCATCTGTGGATAAGAAAATGAAATATTTAGATTACATCAATCAGCTTCATACGCTCCTTGAAAACCTTGAGGTAACTGATTCTCAGGCACAAATCGATATTGATGATGCATTTGTCACCTGGCAATCAGAGGCAGTATCGCTCCGTGAAAACAAGCAGACTATTTATCTTGTTGGCAATGGTGCCAGTGCATCAATGGCCAGTCATTTCGCAGCTGACTTGGCAAAGAATGGCCAATTCCATTCTCAGACATTAACAGATCTATCACTAATCACCGCAATTTCCAATGATCTTTCATACGAGGACGTATTTTCTGAACCCCTTTCGCGCCGTGCAAAGGCTGGCGATATGTTAGTCACTATCAGCAGTTCAGGATCATCACCAAATATAGTGAAGGCAATTAAAACAGCGCGTGAATTCGAAATGTATATCGTCACCTTATCGGGAATCAACTCAGACAATCCGTCCAGAAAAGCAGGTGATCTTAATTTTTATATTAATGATACTGACTATGGAAATGTCGAAACCTGCCATGCAGCCATCCTCCACCACTGGATGGACAAGGTAAGTATCTGCGGATAAAAAAGTAACAAAGAGTTTATCAACTAATTAAACGAATGAAGCTAATTAAAAAACAGAGATATTATGATTCGTGATTTTTGTAAATTCGTTAAATTAGTTTAATTCGTTGACAAAAAATATATTGTGGCTTGTTGACAAAAAAAGTAACAGATGAAATTAACTGACATAAATATACTCGCTGAGAAATTAGCGGAATTGAAAGCTGAAGGCAAAACGGTTGTCCATTGCCATGGGGTCTTCGACCTTATGCATATTGGCCATATCAAGCATTTTCAGGAAGCTAAGGGCTTCGGTGATATTCTCGTGGTAACAGTTACACCTGACGAATTTGTGAATAAGGGCCCTGGACGCCCTGTGTTTACCGGTCAACTGCGTGCTGAAGCAATTGCCGCTCTTGAAAGTGTCGATTATGTCGCCATTAACCAATGGCCAACCGCTGTCGAAACAATTAAACTCATTCAAGCTGATATCTTTGTGAAAGGTAAAGAGTTTAAAGACAACAGTAAAGATGTCACAGGTAATGTAGGCGCCGAGCATCAGGCCATAAAAGAAAATGGCGGGCGCATCCAATATACGGATGATGTGGTTTTTAGCTCATCACATCTCATAAATAATTATATGAACTCCCTGCCCCCGCAGGTGAATGATTTCCTACAGGAAGTCAAAGAAAAATTCAGCTATACCGATTTCGAATCTGCCATCAACAGCTGTGTTGGATTGAAGGTTTTAGTCATCGGGGAAACGATTATTGATGAATATCAGTATTGTCAAACCATGGGTAAATCAGGTAAAGAACCGATCCTCGCAGCGCTCTATGAAACGACTGAGAAAAGTACTGGTGGTGTAATTGCAGTAGCCAATCACCTTTCACAGTTCGTTATAGAAGTTGATCTTCTTACTGTACTTGGCGAATTAAACAGTCACGAAGATTTTATTAATGACAAACTGTCAGATAATATAAATGCTACATTTATCATACAAGCGCAAGCCCCAACGATTATCAAACGACGCTTTATTGAGAGCTCAAATATTCAAAAACTTTTTGAAATCTATGAAATGAATGAAGGTTTTAATGACGAGACTTCGCAAAAACTTTTTGATAAAGTATCGGAAGTCGTCGCCGATTACGATTTAGTTATTGTCGTGGATTACGGGCATTACATGATCGACAACCGTCTGGTTGAATTATTATCTGAGAAGTCTCGTTTTTTGGCTATCAACACGCAGAAGAATGCCGGTAATCATGGCTTTAATACTGTGTCCAAATATCCCCGTGCAGACTTCATCAGCATTTCGGAACACGAATTGCGCCTTGATGCCCGAAATAAATCTGATTCATTGGAAACACTAATCAAAAATACTGCCAAACAATTATCCTGCAAAAAAATAATCGTTACCCGCGGCCGTGAAGGCATTATATTTTATGACGATGGAGAATTCCAATACAGTCCGGCTTTCCTGAGTAAGGGTAAAGACCGTGTAGGAGCCGGCGATGCAGTATTCGCAATCAGCAGCCTACTCGCAGAAAAAAATACCGATACAAACATTATCAGTTTAACTGGCAATCTTATCGGTGCCCAGGCGATCGAAATCATGGGTAATACATCAAGTATAAATAAAATCGCCCTGCTCAAACAACTCACACATCTACTTAAGTGATCCACAGCAAGACGAAGTCAAAACGAATGCCTTGTGTATGAGAGCGAAGCGGTAAATGGCACGAATTAAAACGACTATTTAACCACTTATCTTCACTAAATAAAAGAGTTTATGGCTTATCGCGCATAAACTAATAGTTTACAGTTTAACAGCAGCACGATGATAAAAATTCGTGAAATTTGCGTAATTCCCCAAGTGCTTGGTGAACTCCTAGTTCACAAGCATGTAAGATTAGCTGACAGAAAAAAAGAAAAGAAGTTTATTAAATATCTGTGTGCATCTGTGGATAAAAAATCTACGCCTGCATGATGGTAAAAAAATCGTGTAATTAGTGGATAAAGAATCTTTTCAGTCTGTGGATAAAAAAACTGCACCAGTTCGATAAATAATTAATGGATAAAGAGAGTGACTATAATTAATTTAAGATCAAAACTTCCCGAATGGGTCAAAGTATGTTTAAGAAAAATAAGAGATATAAGCTACATAGGAACAGCACGATTTTGCCCTCTCTGCAATAAATCATCTAACCGTTTTCTGAGATATGGATTATTTCAAAGGGAAAATGCAAGATGCCCACGTTGTTATACTTTGGAAAGACACCGGCTGGTTTGGCTATTTTTAGAAGAAAAGACAGATTTTTTCAAATGCAAGAACAAACAAATGCTACATGTTGCTGCCGAACCATGTTTTGAGGAACGATTCAGGAGTGTTATTGGTGACGGTTACTTAACAGCCGATTTACTCAGGCCAAGCGCAATGGTAAAAATGGATATTACAGATATTAACTATCCTGATGAAACATTTGATATTATATATTGTAGCCATGTTTTAGAACATGTCATAGAAGATATATACTGCTCCCATTTAAGACGTTCCTAAAATAATGTAGTATAGTAACTATAAAATCAAAGGAAATGGAACATGAAACGTAGAAAATGGACATCTGAAGAAAAGCTAAAAATCGTCATAGATGGTCTGCAGGGAAACTG